>NZ_JBANAZ010000053.1:0-68296 GCF_059803455.1 Bradyrhizobium sp. UFLA05-108
CCGTGCCGGCTCTTTGGACGGTCAATCCTAGCCTCGTCTATCCCGCCATCATCTTCTGTGAGATCTGGCAGTGGACGCCGTTCATGTTCCTGATCTTGCTTGCCGCCCTTTCGAATGTCGATCGCTCGTTGACCGAGGCCGCGGAGATTGACGGAGCGCGGTTCTGGCGCAGCTTCCGCTATGTGGTCCTTCCCGCAATCTTTCCGGTCATGTCGATCGCCATTCTGATTCGTGGCCTCGACCTCTTTCGCATCTTCGACATCATTTGGGCGCTCACGGCGGGCGGTCCCGGCACAATGACCGAGACGATCTCGGTCTATACCTACGTTCAGGGCTTCAGGCAGTTCGAGTCGAGCTACACGGCGGCGATCGCGTTTCTGGTCATCGCGCTTCTCACCGTCATCGTGACCTGGGCCATTCGACGCATGGGATTGGCAAAATGAAAGGCTTGCCGTTTCATCGTCGCAAGGAAACGAAGCTGGTCTGGCGCTATCTCATCGCGACGTTCCTCGTCGTTATCTTTGTCTTTCCGATATACTGGCTGTTTGCGATTTCGTTCAAGACGCCAGGCGAGATCTTCGCTTTCCCACCAGTGTGGTACCCCAAGAGCATCCAGTTCAACAATTATGCGGTGCTGTTCAAGGATGGCGATGCCAAAACGGTCGGCAACAGTCTGGTACTTGCTTCGGTATCGACCTTCTTTGCCATGATCTTCGGCACTATCGCCGCCTACTCACTGGCACGTTTCAAGACAGGCGGCGAGAACCTCGCCGTGTGGATCATCTCGCAACGCATGATGCCCCCCGTGGCCATCGCATTTCCGGTCTTCCTATTCTATGTCTGGCTCGGCTGGGTCGATACCTATATCGGGCTCATCATCCTCTATACCGCGTTTGGCCTGCCCTATGTGATCTGGATGATGCGGGGCTATATCGAGGACATTCCACTAGAGCTCGAAGAGAGCGCTCTCATCGACGGCTGCAGCCGCTGGGAGGTCCTGTGGAAGGTGGTATTTCCGATGGCGCGCTCCGGGCTGTTCGCCACCGCCGTCTTCACCTTCGTCTTTTCCTGGAACGACTTTCTGTTTTCACTGGTTCTCACGCGCACCGAGGTCACGACCTACACGGTCCAGGTCACGCATTACTTTGGAGGCCAGTCGAACTTCTGGTCCAAGATCGCCGCGATGTCGGTGCTCGGGACCATTCCCGTATTCATCACCGTCGCAACGCTGCAGCGCTATCTCGTCCGCGGCATATCCATGGGCGCAGTCAAGGGTTAACTCGTGTCGGACCTGAAGATTACCGGACTCCACAAGCACTACGGCACATACCACGCCGTCAAGGGAATCGATCTTGAGGTGCCCTCGGGCGAATTCACAGTCCTGGTAGGCCCGTCGGGATGCGGCAAATCAACCTTGCTTCGCACTATCGCAGGCCTCGAGGAGGCGAGCGCCGGCAAAGTTGAAATCGGCGGAAAGGATGTGACGTGGGCACGCCCACGCGATCGCGACATCGCGATGGTGTTTCAGAATTACGCGCTCTATCCCTATCTCAACGTCTATGAAAACATTGCATTTGGCTTGCGAGCGAGGAAAGTTGCATCCCCCCAGATCGACAAACGTGTGAAGCGTGCCGCCGACTTGCTCGGCATTGCACAACTTCTCCAGCGATTTCCACGTGAGCTTTCTGGCGGCCAACGCCAGCGCGTCGCGATCGGCCGCGCGATCGTGCGCGACGCGCTGCTCTTTCTATTCGATGAACCGCTGAGCAATCTCGATGCCCAGCTTCGCGACGACATGCGGGTCGAAATCAAGCGGCTCCATCAGGAGCTCGGCCGTACCATCATCTACGTGACCCACGACCAGATCGAGGCGATGACGCTTGCTGACCGCATCGCGCTGCTGCGCGACGGCAAGATTGAACAGCTCGGCACGCCGCTCGATTTGTTTGAGCGGCCGGCAACGCGCTTCGTGGCCGGCTTCCTCGGCAGCCCGAAGATGAACTTCCTTCCGGCCACGATCGAGACCGGAGAGGTGACCCTTCGCGACGGAACCAAGCTGACCCTGCCTACCGGACGAAAGGCGCCAAACGGCCAAGCCATTTTGGGACTCAGGCCCCAGCACATCGCCAAGGCTAGCGCGAATGCTGCGCCAGGTCACGTGCAGTTGCCATCGACTATAGAGCTCGTCCAACCGACGGGCTCGCGGGTGCAGGTTAGCATGCCGCTCGGGGGCATCAGCATCACCGCCGAATTTGCGGCTCACGAGGTCACGGCGCCGGGCGAACAGGTCAGTATCGACATCGATATGAACCGCGCCGTTCTGATCGATCCACAAACTGACAAGGTCATTTGAGGGAGCCGTCATGGCCCAGAGGAAGCCGAGCCGCGCAATCAAGCTCTTCGGAACCGAAGCTCCCGAAGGCAAACGTCGCGAATTGACCGCAGGTCCCATCTCGGCTGTGTTCGACAGCGGCGCCTTACGCTACATCCGCTATTACGGTGACGAGATCTTGCGAGGAATTTCCTATATCGCGCGGGACAAGGACTGGGGCACGTATGCTCCGGCGATCGAAGACCTGAAAGTCCACCAAAACAAGGATGGGTTTGCCATCACCTATCAGGCCGTTTGCAAGGACCAAAATCAGGCGATCCGATATTCCGCCAAGATCGACGCAAACAGCAATGGGACACTGAAGTTCTCGGCCGAAGGAACGCCCCTTTCCGACTTCCTCACTAATCGCACAGGGTTTGTGGTGCTGCATCCGCTCGCGGGAACGGTGGGGCGCCCGGTCGAAGTCGTGCACACGGATGGGAAGAAAGAGAGGCGCAAATTCCCGAAGTTCATCAGCCCCGGTCAGCCCATCTTTGAAATCCGCTCGCTTAAGCACGAGCCGCTGTCCGGCGTTGCAATGACCGTTCTTATGGAGGGAAACAAGTTCGAGATGGAGGACCATCGAAACTGGATGGATGCTTCCTACAAGACCTATGTGTGCTCCCTGCTCGATCCCTGGCCGTACACGCTGGAGAAAGGCAAGAGCTTCAGCCAGTCAATCACGCTCACCATCTCAGGCAAACCGCCGAAATCGAGACCGAGGACCTCCGCTGCCGATACGACGATAACTCTTGCGGGCGCGAAGGGCCGTATTCCGCAAATCGGCCTCGGCGTGCCGATGGAGGAAGCCGCGGCCGCGCTCGAGGCCGTGGACCTGATCGCTGCGGCAAAGCCTCAATCACTCGTATGTCAGATCGACGGACGCCGGCGAGGACAGGAAGAAGCCGCCGCCTGTTACCGCGATCTTTCAAGGCAAACGGGATCTCCCGTCACACTTGAGATCATTCTGCCAGCCAGAGAGCCGGCCGATAAGGAAGTGGCTGCGATCGCGAGCGCAGTGAATGCCGCGGGGCTCACACCTGCGTCCGTAGTTGTCACCCAGATGCACGATCTCAAATCGTTTCAGCCCAACACACCGAGGCCCTGGGGCCCCACCTACGAGGAAATGGCGACGGCAGCGCGAACCTCCTTCCCCGATGCCATGCTTGGTGGTGGAATGCTTTCCTATTTCACCGAATTGAACCGCAAGCCCGCCCCTCAGGGCGTGTTTGACTTCATCACACATACCGGATGTCCCATTGTCCATGCGCCTGACGACATCTCCGTCATGGAGACGCTTGAGACTCTTCCGTGGATCTTCGCTTCAGCACGCGCCATGATCGGCAAACTGCCCTATCACATTGGCCCGACCAGTATTCCATGTCGTGACAACCCCTATGGCGCAGCGGTTGCGCCAAACCCCGACAATAGGCGGGTCTGCCTCTCCGATATTGATCCGCGCCAGCGCGGGCTCTTCGCCGCCGCATGGAGTCTTGGCTATCTGTCGGCGGCCGCGAGAGCCGGTGTCGACGCAGTGGCCCTCGGCTCTGCCACCGGCCCGCAAGGGATGATCTATCGCAAATTGGCCCATGCCCAACCGTGGTTCGATGGCGGCGCCGGCCGACTGCTCCCTGTCTACCATGTGATTGCAGGTCTTGCCCCTGCGAGCAGCGCAAGGCGCATCGATACGGATTCGTCTGCGCCTTCAAAGCTTTCCGCTCTTGCCCATCGCAACAAGGCCGGGCAAGTGCTTTGGCTTGCCAACCTGTCGAGCGAGACTCAGCGCCTGAAGGTCAAGGGCTTCGATGGCCCTGCCAGTCTGGATGTCCTCGACCAAGGAAGCTTTGAAGCGGCCGTGCGCGATCCCGTCTGGCTCGACAGCGGCCGCACCTACATCCGCAAGGTGGGAGGCTTTGAACTTCAGCCCTATGGGATTGCTCGAATCAGGAGTGGCTGACCGCTTGAAAGGGTTGCGTGTTGCTCTAATTTGGCGATGCTTGTGCGTATTGGCATCATGAGCTCAACCGAAATTATTAGGCCAGCAATGACCGGCCAGCGTTCAAACCTTGCAGACTTGTAACGACATGAACACCAAGGCGCCGCTCCCGCGGCCAAATGCTGGCGAAATGTGAAGGCTTATGAGCGGCTCACCCTTGGCCCCACAGAAACCACTCCGATGTTATTTCAAGCCGCAATTGTTTGCCTGATGGTACTCAGCTTGAGCATTCTCATCGCCCACGCGGTCGACGCTCTTAGGACATAGCGAGCCCGCCGCCATGAAACCGGCGGGCATCATGGAGGAGATCACCCCGCCAACAATGCTTCGATCTCCGCACGTCGCGGCATGGCAGGCGCAGTCCCGGCCCGCGTCACCGAAATCCCCGCCGTCGCCGAGCCGAATCGTGCGGCCTGGAGCGGATCCGCACCGTCCGCGAGCGCCGCCGCGAAACCGCCGACGAATGCATCGCCCGCGCCCGTGGTCTCGACCACGTTGCCCGCGGTAAAGGGCGGCACGTGCAGCGAGCGGTCCGGCGCGTGAAATAGCGCCCCGCGTTCGCCGAGCGTGATCAGCGCTGTTCCGGCTCCCTTGGCCAGCAGCACATCTCCAGCACGGCGAGCGCCCGCAAGGTCGCTCACGGCAATTCCGGTCAACGCCTCAGCCTCGGTTTCGTTGGGGACGACGTAGTCGCACAGAGCAAACAGGCTGCTGTCAAACTTGATCGCAGGCGCTGGGTTGAACACTGTGATGCTTCCCGCGCCGCGCGCGATCTCGAGCCCTCGCCGCGCCGCATCCACCGGCTGTTCAAGCTGCGTAACGAACACGCGGCTGGCGCGGATAGCGTCAGCCGCTTTGTCGACATCGACCGGGCTGATGCCGCCGGCCGCTCCAGGCACCACGATGATCGCGTTGTCACCGCGCGTCTCGTGGACATAAATGAACGCGGCGCCGGTTGGCGCCTCCGTGGTCCTGGCCACGCACGGCTTGATTCCCTCGGCCTCCCACGTCTTGATCGCAAGCTCGCCGAAGGCGTCGCTACCAATCCGGGAGATGAAGCTCACGCTGGCGCCGGCGCGCGCCGCCGCCACGGCCTGGTTCGATCCTTTGCCGCCGGGTCCCATCGCAAATCCCGATCCGGCAATCGTCTCGCCGATCGCAGGCATATTGCCGGCGCGGAACGCCAGATCGACGACAAAAACGCCAAGGACTGCGACACCATTCTTGCTCATGTCATCACTCCGCGTCCGACCCGATAACGCCCTTGCTGAACAGGAAGCAGCCGTAGAAGCGGCGCTTAGTCTCCATAGGGGATCCATATGTTCTTCACCTGCACGGCATGGCGCAGCAGGATCGGGCCTTCGCAGGCAGCCTTGTCGTACCAATCGAGCGCGAGGCCATGATCGACGAGCGTGCGCTTGAGATTGCCGATCGAGAGCCGTTCGGCTGCTGTCGAGGCGTCCTGCGATCCAAAAACCCAGACCGCGTCGACATCGTCGTGCTCGGCAAGAACCTTCACAAGTCCGTCGCGGTCGCCCGTGACAATATTGACGACGCCCGCCGGCACGTCCGACGTCTCCAGCACCTGATAGAAATCGGTCGCGGCGAGCGGATGCCGCTCGCTCGGCACAACGACGACCCGGTTACCCATTGCTACCAACGGCGCGACCAGACTGACGAAGGCAAGCAGCGGCGCCTCATCGGGACAGGCAACACCAACCACGCCGATCGGCTCGTGCATCGCGAGCGCCACACCACGCAGCGGCGGTGCATGGACAGTCCCCTCGAATTTGTCGGCCCAGGCGCCATAGCTGAACAGCCGCTCGATGCTCGCATCGACTTCCGCGCGCGCCTTTGTACTTGATATCCCCGTCATGTCGGAGATGCGTCGGGCAAACTCGTCGTCGCGTGCCGACAGGTTCTCGGCAAGATAGTACAGAATTTGAGCCCGATTGTGCGCTGTTGCCCTTGTCCACGACTCGGCTGAGCGCGCCGCGGCCACGGCATTGCGGATATCCTTGCGGTTGCCTTCGCCCGCCTCGCCCAGATGCCGGCCGTTTAGCGACAGCACAGCACGCGAATAGTTTCCGTCGGGACGCACCTGCTTGCCACCGACGAAAAGTTTGGCCGTTCGATCGATCGGCGGCACGCCAAATCCGGCGCCGGCGTCGGAAGCAGCGGGCAGCGGCGATGCCTTGGTCCTCGCCTTGCGCCCGCTCCATACCTTCGGCTTGAGGTACTCATACATGCCTTCACGGCCACCCTCGCGGCCGAAGCCGGACTCGCGATAGCCACCGAATCCGACGCTTGCGTCGAACAGGTTGGTCGCGTTGACCCAGACAACGCCGGCCAGCAGTTTCGGCGCGATGTCCAGCGCCAACCCGATCGTTTCGCTCCACACGCTGGCGGCAAGGCCGTAGCGTGTATTGTTGGCGAGCATCACAGCTTCGTCCGGCGTGCGGAACGTCATCGCCACGAGAACCGGGCCAAAGATCTCCTCCATCGCAACCGTCGACGATGGATGTACGTTCCAGAGCAGGGTCGGCGGATAGAAACATCCCTCCGTGGGCATCGCGGCGGACGCCTGATATTTCTCTGCGCCCTCCCTCACCCCGGTCTCGACCAGTAGTTTGATCCGCTCGAGCTGGACTGGCGCCACCACCGCGCCCATGTCGATCGCCTTGTCGAGCGGCATGCCGACGCGAAGCGTCTCCATGCGACGGACAAGTCGCTTGCGGAAGGTCTCCGCGATCCCCTCCTGCAAGAGCAGGCGCGAGCCGGCACAGCAGACCTGCCCCTGATTGAACCAGATGGCATCGACCACGCCTTCCACGGCACCGTCGATGTCAGCATCGTCGAAGACGATGAATGGCGATTTGCCACCGAGCTCGAGTGTCAGGGATTTGCCGGAGCCTGCGGTCGATTGGCGGATCAGCCGCCCGACCTCGGTCGAACCCGTGAAGGCAATCTTGTCGACGCCGGGGCTCTCGACGAGCAAAGCGCCAGTCGTACCGTCGCCGGTCACCACGTTCAACACGCCCGGCGGCAGACCGGCCTCGGCCGCAAGCTCGGCGAACAGCAAGGCCGTAAGCGAGGTAAACTCTGCCGGCTTCAGCACCACCGTGTTGCCCGCAGCCAGTGCGGGCGCGATCTTCCAGGCCAGCATCAGTAGCGGAAAATTCCACGGAATGATCTGGCCGATCACACCGATCGGAACCTGGTCGGCGAATTCGCGCTCCTGCAACTGGGCCCAGCCAGCATGATGCAGGAAATGGCGCGCGGCGAGCGGCACATCGAGATCCCGGGTTTCCCGGATCGGCTTGCCATTGTCGATCGCCTCGAGCACGGCAAACAACCGGGCATGACGTTGCAACATGCGCGCCAACGCATAGAGATGGCGCGCCCGGCCGTGACCGCCGAGCTTTGCCCATGGCAACTGCGCAGTGCGCGCGGCGTTGACCGCCGCCTCCACATCGGCAGAAGAGCCTTGCGCAATCCGGGCCAGCGCCTTGCCGACGGCAGGCTCGATCGTCGTGAGATGCTGGCCCGAAAGTGGCGCGACGAATTTGCCGTTGATGAAATGCCCGAACGAGGCTTCATGCCGCGTCAGCCAGGCGCGCGCCTCGCCGTCTGCCTCGGGCGCGGGACCGTACTCCATCGTCTCGAAATAGTCTGCGACGCTCATCGCTGGGTCTCATCCCACGGGGTGGCGGTTGAAGGCCGAGTAGCGACCGGTGACGTGATGCTCGAGCTGCCGCTCGATGTCGGCGAGCAGGCTCGAAGCACCGATGCGGAACAGATCCGGCTCGAGCCAGTCGCGCCCCAACTCCTCCTTCATCAGGAACTGATAGTTGAGCACGTCCTTTGCCGTCGAAATTCCTCCGGCCGGCTTGAAGCCGATCCTGTGCCCCGTGCGCTCCTGATACACACGGATCATCCGCAGCATCGCGAGCGTCACCGGCAGCGTGGCATTCACGCCTTCCTTGCCGGTGGATGTCTTGATGAAGTCCGCTCCGGCCATCATGCAAACCATCGACGCCTTTGCGACATTGCGCAGCGTCTTGAGATCGCCCGTTGCAAGGATCGTCTTCAGATGCGCGTCGCCGCAAGCGGCGCGAAAATCGCGAACCTCCGCGTAGACGGCCCGCCAATCGCCGGTCAGCACATGCTCACGGGTGATGACGATGTCGATCTCCCGCGCGCCGTCCCGGACGGATGCCTCGATCTCCTTGAGCTTCAGGTCGTGGGGCACGAGACCTGCAGGAAATCCGGTGGAGACCGCAGCGACCGGGATATCGGATCCGTCGAGCGCTTCGACGGCAGCCGCAACGAAGCGATGATAGACGCAGATCGCGCCAGTGTGCAGTTCGCGCGCGGCGAAGCCGAGCGCCGCGAGGAGGTCGCCGCGCACGGGGGCCTTGGCCTTGGCGCAGAGGCGCTTCACCCGCTCGGTCGTATCGTCGCCGTTGAGCGTCGTCAGGTCGATGCACGTGATCGCCTTCAGAAGCCACGCGGCCTGCGCGTCCTTCTTGACCGTTCGCCGGCCCGGCAAGCTCGCGACACGCCGTTCGGCAGCCGATAGGTTGATCCTGATCTCGTCGACCCAATCCATCTCGAGCGCGTGGCCGCTGTTGCGCGAGACGGAGTGCGCATGCCCCTCGCCTCGGGCATGGGGCTGCACGGGTACAGCGGACGCATCCTGTATCAAGACGCTCTGCTTCATCGACGCGCCCGTGCAGTCCTAGCGAATCGACGAGATCGCCAGATAGATTGAATGAGCTGATCGAAGCATGTGATCCTCCCTGGTCCTGGCTGCCCGGGGTTTGCCGCATGGGCGACGGACGGCATCGCTGGGATGTTCCGCTAACCTCGAACAGGCCGCGTGTTATAATTCTAACATTTCCACGTTGGCAAACTCACAACATTGTAAGATCATTGTCAACCGGATAAGCAAGCTCGGTGACCAAAATGGCTGAAACAGCGAACGCACGATCAAGCGAGACGCGCGTCCAGCGTTTGCAGAGACTGCGCCGCGCCGTCGAGACGAGCGGCGCGCTGCATCTGAAGGACGCGGCCGGGCTCCTCAAGGTTTCCGAGATGACGGTTCGACGCGACCTCGCCGGGCCGGAGGCTGCGCTCGCTTTGCTTGGCGGCTACGTCGTCAACGCGGCCTCGCCGACCGGAATCAAGTATGCGTTCGAGCAGGAGATCGACCAGCATACCCAGGACAAGCGCCTCGCCTGCCGGTCCGCTGCCGCCGCAATCAATGAAGGCGACACGATCTTCATCGACTGCGGCACCACGATGCAATCGCTGGCGGACTGCCTGCCCGAAGATCTGCCACTCTCGATTATCTGCTATTCGCTGAATGTGGCCACGATCGTCACGCGGCGGCCGGCCACGCAGGTGATGCTGATGGGCGGGCTCTACCACCCATCATCGCAGTCATTTGCGTCGGACGACGGCCTGTCCTACCTGCGACGGCTCGGAATCAACAAGGCGTTCATATCCGCCGGTGGCGTACACTGGACCCGCGGCACCAGCTGCTCCAACTTTCATGAAGTCGCGATCAAGCAGACTGTGATCGCGACCGCTATGGAGAGCATCCTGGTCGTCGATGCCAGCAAGCTCGGCAGCCTCAAGCCGGCCTTCTTTTCCGATATCAGCGCGTTTTCACGGATCATTGTCGGCGGCTCAGCGTCGTCAGACATGCGCAAGCATTTCCGCAGCCTTCCCGTGGAATACGTCACCAGCGCAGCCTGATCCGGACGGGGGCTGGTTCGCCCGGACCAAGTCTGCCTGGCGATGCGCGGCCTCCTGTGACCACGCATCCCGATCGCTCAATTGCAGGCGGGCTTCGCCTTGTTGCAGGCGTCGGTCAGTTCCTGCGGCGGCTCCTTCTTGAAAACCGTCCGATAGGATTCGAGCACGTTCGACTGCGTCACCGGCAGCGACTGCACACCGATCCAACCCGGCGTTTCCTTGCCGAGCAGCGCGTTCATCATTGCCATCGCTTCCGCCACGCCCTGATCATAGGGGCGCTGCGAGCCGGTGGCCTTCAACGGACCACCCTTGGCGATCTCGATCGCTGATTGCAGGCCGAGATCGACCGTGGTGACGGGAATGTCGATGCTCTGCGCCCGCATCGAACTCAGCGTATCCAGCGCCGGCTGATCCCAGACAGCGAACAGTCCCTTTACATCGGGATTGCCGGTGAGGAAGTCGCCCGCGATCTGCGAGACTTTCGGCGGATCCGTGAAATCGACCTGCTTCATTTTTATGTCTGGACGGTTCGCCTTCATCCATTCCCGAACCCCCTTGGTGCGCTCGTTGGTGCTGAAATAGTCGACGCCGAAATTGACGAGACCGATGGTGCCGCCCTGCGTAACACAGGATGCAAGGATCTGTGCCGCGATCTGGCCGTTGCCCTGGCTGTCCGCAGAGACCATCGAGGCATACTCTTCTGGGTGCTTCAGGCCGGTCGGAATGCTGTCCATCAAGACCAGCTTGATGCCGGCCTTGGCGATCTTCTTATAGGTCGGTGCGGTCGCCGTGAAATCGACCGGGATCGAGATAATGCCGTCCGGATGCTGCTGGATGGTGTTCTCGATGTCGGCGATCTGCTTGTCCACCTGATATTCGGCGGACGCAACCCCCGTCACCGTTACTCCGTACTTCTTCAACGTATCGGTGATGCCCTGGATCTGGAGCTGCGACCAGTCAAGGTTGACCGTCTGCATGGAAATGCCGACCTTGAAGTGCTTCTCCTTGACCTTCGCAGCGTCAGCCTCCGAGAGCGCGAGCACCTCGGGCGAAGCCGCCTTCTCGCCGTGGGGTCCCTGGCCGACGATCGATTTCGGTCCAAGCGTCGCGAGATCGACGCCCTTGACGCAGGTCGCAGGCACTTCGGCGCGGGCCGAGGGGGCGAACGAGACGGCTGTCGCTGCGATCAGCGCGGTCAGCGGCAAGGTTCGTCGTAAGATTGGCATCATTGCTTCCTCCATTTTGGCCACCGATTCACTGGAGGGCCGGCAGCCTTGCCCCCACCCAAGCAGCGCAATGATCCTGTGCTCATGCGCTGCGCCTTAATCTGACTAAAGCGCGATGAGATTAGGATGAATCGTCATCGCACTTTAGGTTGTCGTTTGAGCATGATCTTTTCGGAAAACCGCTGCACACTTTTCCGGATCATGCTCTAGCGTTTCGTGAAAGCGACCGCGGCAACGATGATCGCGCCCTTGATCACGAGCTGCATCGGCGAGCTCACACCGAGCAGCACAAGGCCATTGTTGAGCGTGCCGATCATCAGGCTGCCGAACAGCGTTCCCAGGATGTAGCCACGCCCCCCGAACAGGCTGCAGCCACCGAGGATCACCGCGGCGATGACGTCGAGCTCCATTCCCTGGACGACATCTGGCCGCGCAGCATGTGAACGCGCCGACAGCACCAACGCCGCGAGGCCGGCCAGCGTGCCAGTCAGGACAAAGGCTGCGGTCGTCACCCATTTGGTGTTGATGCCGGAGTAGAGCGCTGCCGTCGGGTTGCCGCCGACCGCGTAGATACGACGGCCGAACACGTTGTAGTGCAGCAGCAGGATGCCGAGGATCGTCGCGACCAGCGTCCAGGCGATCGGCACCGGTATGCCGAGGAACGTGCCTTCGCCGAAGATTGCAAAATAGGTCTCGTTGGTGATGATCACGGGCTTGGTGTTGGTGACCATCATCGCCAGTCCCCGGGCCATGCTCAACGAGCCGAGCGTCACCAGGAAGGACGGGATCGAAAGCTGCGTGGTCAGGATGCCATTGAGCAGCCCGATAAGCGCGCCGGTGCCAAGCCCGGCGACCGCCCCTACAACCCAGCTGTTGTTGATTTGGCTCATCGCGAGCGCGGCCGCCATGCCTGATAGCGCCAATGTCGATGCGACTGAAAGATCGATCTGACGCGCGACGATGACGAAGGTCATGCCCACCGCAATGATCGATACCAGCGTCGTCTGGCGTCCAATGTTCAGAAAATTGTCGACCGACAGGAACCAGGGTGAGGACAGGCTGAATACGACGAGCAGGATCACGAAGGCGATGTAGAGCATGTAGGGCCGCTCGCCCCGCAGCAGATTCTGCAGAAGCTTGCGGCGACGATCGGATCGGGTCGACGCGGCGACGACATTGGGCGCGATCAGTTCGGTCATGCGGGCAGCCCTTGCGATACGCCAGCCTGGTACATTTGAAGAAGATGGTGGAGCTCTTCGGCATCGTCGATCTCCCCGCGCATGAGCGTTCGAGCCACATGGCCATTGACGATCACTGAGATGCGGTCGCAGAGCTCGATCAATTCGACGAGATCGGACGAGACGACGAGGACGCCGGTGCCGTCACGAACGGCATTCCGGATTACACCGTAAATTTCCTCCCGTGCGCCCACGTCGACGCCAACCGTCGGCTCGTCCAGAAGCAGGACGCGCGGTCGCGGATCATTCCATTTTGCGAACACGACCTTCTGCTGGTTGCCGCCCGAGAGTGTCCGGACCAAGCTGGAGGCACCCTGCGCCTTAACGGCAAGCTTGGTGATCGCGGCCGCCGCACGCTTGGCGGCGGCGTGCTGCTGCATCCAGCCCCACCGCGAGAAATAGGGAATTCGTGACAGGGTGACGTTGCGTTCGATCGAATGGTCCAGGACCAGACCCTGCACGTGCCGATCTTCCGGCACTAGCGCGATACCCTGATCGATCGCATCGGCCGGGCTCTTCGGCAACCAGCGCCGGCCCTCGATCTCAATTGTGCCGCTGTCGAGTGGCCGGAGGCCGAACACCGTCTCCAGAATCTCCGTGCGTCCGCTGCCGATCAATCCGGCGAGGCCGTGGATCTCGCCTTTCAGCACGGACAGATCGACGGATCGTAGCCGGTCATTGAACGCACCCGACAGAGACAAGACCGACGACGGATCGAACGCGCGCTTTGCCGCGGGCTCGGCGCGCGACGCCGCTGCGGGCGTCAGTCGATCGGTTCCGACGATCGCATTCACCAGCCGCTTCATGTCGGTATCGACGGTGACGAACGTGCCAGCATTGGCCCCATCACGGAGCACTGTGACACGCTGCGAGATCTCGAAGACCTCGTTGAGCCGATGGGTCACATAGATCACGCCGACCCCCCGCCGCGTCACCTTTCCGATCGCATCAAACAGGATTCGGACTTCGTCCGACGTCAGCGACGATGTCGGCTCATCGAGGATGAGCAACCGCACCTCGCCCATTAGCGCCTTTGCGATCTCCGTCATCTGGCGGAAGGCGAACGGCAGCGAGCCGACCGTCGCTTTCGTATCCAGGGGTATGCCGAGTTCCGCCAGGAATGCTGTGGCCTGCGCCATCAGTTCTCGCTTGCGGACGAAGCCGAAACGCATGCGCGGCTCGCGGCCGAGCAGCAGATTGTCAGCGACGCTAAGCGATTCAACCAGGCTCAGGTCCTGATAGACGACGGCAATCCCCGCCTCGCGCGATTTTGCCGGACGGTCGAACGCCACTGGCCTGCCCGCAATCTCGATCGTGCCGCTGTCGAGGGCATGAACACCGCTCAGTATCTTGATCAGTGTGGATTTTCCGGCGCCGTTCTCGCCCAGCAGCGCGTGTACCTCGCCGGCTCGCACCTCGAGATTTACGTCGCGCAGCGCACGCACTCCACCGAAGCGCTTGTTGATGCCGTTGACCATCACAAGCGGCGTCGGAGGCCGTGCGGCAACCGAACCAGACGGCTCCAAGCTCTCCTCCGTCGTAGTCCCACCTCTGGTACGATGGTGACATTTTGTTATTATCGCAACTTAGTTTGTTATAATTCTATCAGATTGACCGACTGTCAATGGGAGATCGGCCCGAACGAACGTTTGAGGACACTGATCCGGCCGCATGCGGCCGTCATCATCGTGCGATAGGGTCGTGCGATAGAGATTGTCGTCGGCGTCGACATGCGGCCAACGCGCTGGGTGCGCCTGGTTCGCCGCAACCGATCTCTGCGCCAAGCCCTGCGGATTTTGCTTCGAACAGAAGCTTCACGGTAATCGCCGCAGCGACTACGTCTTGGCGTTGCCCAATTAGAACCGACCCGGCTCGCTCCGAGGCGGCTTCATCAGGCTTGAAAGTTGCGGGCTTCACCAATGGTTAGAAAGAGGCAGTCGACCTTACCAAGTTGGTGCCTTTTCCTTGTCAAAGATGAGACGTTGAAGCTGGACGTCACCTTCTCGAGGACAGAATTGACCTGATCTCGGATCTGCGCTCCGGATGACCAGGCGTCCTCATTTTAGGCATCACGCTTCATGATCCATTCGACCGCCGGGCTCGGCAGGAAACGCCATTTGCGCAAAGGGCCGGCCATCACGTTGAGATAGTACATCTCGAAGCCATGGGGTGCGCCGCAGGGATGGTGCCCGCGCGGAACCAGGACTACGTCGCCGTCGTGCACAGCCATCGTCACGTCGAGTTGTAAATCGTCGGTGTAGACACGCTGAATACCGAAACCGCTCGATGGTTTGATGCGATGGTAGTATGTTTCCTCAAGGTAGGTGATACGCGGAAAATCATCTTCGTCGTGACGATGCGAGGGGTAACTCGACCAGTGGCCCGCAGGCGTGAACACTTCGGTTACGAGAAGGCTATCGCAATAATCCTCGTTCTCCATCGCAATATTGTTGATGTAGCGCGTGTTCGTCCCCTTGCCACGCTCGATCAGCGTGATTCCGTCCGGACCAATGCGCCGCGCCGCGTGGCCACCCCTGCCAGGAGCCGAACAGACGGCGATTGTACAATCTGTTTCGGCAGTTGCCTGCCACGCGGCGCCGCTGGGTAGATAGAGGCAGTGTGGCGGGGTCTTTTCAAAGACGTCCATCCGCTCGCCCAGACTACCCCAGTCATGCCCACAGCCGGTAAAGGCGGCCTTGCCCTCTACCATCACAAGGATCACCTCGCGATCGCCCTGCGCCTCGGCGGCCTGCTCGCCCTGGCGCAGCCGGTAAAGCGAGAAGCCGACATATCGCCAGCCTGCGGATTGCGGCGTGATTTCATGCACCTTCCCGTGGGTACCAAAGGGTTTGCGTAGCAGTTCCGCCATATTTTTCTCCTGAAGCGCCGCATGCTGGTTCAGCTAGGTTGGCGCTAACCCGCACGATCTACGCGAGGCCGACACGCGCGGCGATCTCCTTGAGCGTGCGCAAGCCCAGACCCTGATATTTGAGCGGTTCGCGGACCCGGCTGTCCTGCTCGGCCTCAATGACGATCCAGCCCGAATACCCATGTTGAGCGGCAATCGTCAGCACCGGCTCAAAGTCGATACAGCCTTCGGGATCGCCCGGCACCGTGAAGGCTCCGCGCCGCACACCTTCGAGAAAACTCAAACCGTGCTCACGCACCTGCCGCATGATCGGGGGACGGATGTTCTTGCAATGGATATGAGTGATGCGGTCGATATATTTGCGCACCATTTGCGATGGATCAGCACCTCCGAAAAAGGCATGGCCCGTGTCGAACAATAGCCGGGTATGGGGACCTGCCATTTCCATGAAGCGATCGATGTCGGCGCCGCTTTCAATGATCGTACCCATGTGATGATGATACCCCATCTTCACACCCTGACCATGGGCGTACTTCGAGAGCTCCTCATATCCTTTCGAGAAGCGCTCCCATTGTTCATCTGTCATGATCGGGCGGTCGTTGACCGCCTCGCGGTCATTGCCATGCACTGTGTTCGAACACTCGCACGCGTTGATGTGATCTCCACCGGCGGCTCTTACCATGTCGATGAAATGCTGAAGGCTCTTCTTCTCAGCATCGATATCGTTCACGAGAATATTGGTCGAGTGCCAGCCGGCCGCAAAGCGCAGACCGTACTCTGCGAGCTTCGCTTTGAGCGCCTGCCCCTCATCAGGCATCTTGTGGCCCTTTTCGATGCCGTCGAACCCGATTTTCTGGCAGTCGCTCAGACAGTCTTCGAGCGTGAGATGATCGCCAATGCTCCAGTCATCATCATTCGACCAAGCGATTGGGTTAGTACCAAACAGGATCATGAGGGACCTCAATCAAAAGTGCGCTGAAGTTGCGCGTTGGCTTCGTGCCGTTCTCGGGCATGCTCAAGACGCTCAGGACCACCGGCTTGCGGAACGGCCACGTCCCACCAGTGTCCGCCGGCGCCTGTACCGGGTACGGCGTCGGTATCGATCACGATGACAGTAGGCTTGTTTCGCGCGCGCGCCGCGATGATCAGCGCTTCCAGATTGGCGATGTCCGATGCTTTCTCCGCCCAGGCGCCCATGGCTCGAGCATGTGCGACGAAGTCGATTTCGGGCTGCTCCTCAACGGCGCAGTCCTTGTACAGGTTGTTGAACTCGGCTCCGCCGCATTCGATCTGCAGACGGTTGATGCAACCATAGCCGCGGTTATCGGTCAGAACGACGGTAAACGGGATGCGCCTCATGACGGCGGTGGCAAGTTCAGAATTCGCCATCATGTAGGAGCCGTCGCCGACGAAGCAGACGACCTCCTTGTCCGGCGCGGCGAGCGCGATGCCGAGCGCGCCGGCGACCTCGTAGCCCATGCAGGAATAGCCGTACTCCATGTGGTAGCCACCCGCTGCCGCCTGCCACAGAACCTGCAGCGCGCCCGGCATGGTGCCGGCGGCGCACATGACGACGGTCTTTTCGGTCGCGACCCGCTGCACTGCGCCGATCACCTGCGCGTCAGTCGGCAGGACGTTGGCGGTCCCCTCCGGCGCGGCCGTCACCGCCTTCACCTTGGCGTGCCAGGCGGTGCGCGAAGCGGCGTCCGGGGCTTGCGCCTTGTGGCCGCCGAGCAGAGCCGAGAGCTGTTCGAGCGCCACCTTGGCATCGCCGACAACACCGATCGCGCCGTGCTTGGTGGCGTCGTAGCCGTGCAGATTGATCGAGACGAGCTTGCGGGCGCCGTTCTTGAACAGGGCCCAGCTGCCGGTCGTGAAATCCTGAAAGCGCGTGCCGACGCCGATGACGAGATCTGCGTCGGACGCAAGCGCGTTGCCGCATTCCGAACCGGTCACGCCGGGCGAGCCGAAGTTCAGGGGATCGGTCCAGGCGTTCGCCCCCTTGCCGGCCTGGGTCTCCAGGAAGGCGATGTTATGCTTCGCGGCGAAAGCGGCGAGCGTCGCCTCGGCGCCGGAATAGACCACGCCGCCGCCTGAGATCAGCACCGGCTTCTTGGCGGCACGGATCAGGCCCGCGACCTCCTCGACCTCGCGCGGGTCCGGCCGCGGCCGGCGGATGCGCCAGATCTTGGGCTCGAAGAAGCTTTCCGGATAATCGTAGGCCTCGGCCTGGACGTCCTGGCAGAAGGCCAGGCACACCGGCCCGCAATTGGCCGGATCGGTCATCACGGCCAGCGCGCGCGGCAGCGCGGTCAACAGATGTTCGGGCCGCGTGATGCGGTCGAAGTAGCGCACCACCGGCCGGAAGGCGTCGTTGGCCGAGCCCGTGCCGTCGTCGAAATCCTCGACCTGTTGCAGCACGGGGTCCGGGCGACGGTTGGCGAACACGTCGCCGGGGATGAGCAGGACCGGCAGGCGGTTGACATGCGCGAGCGCGGCCGCCGTCACCATGTTGGTGGCGCCGGGGCCGATCGACGAGGTCACCGCCATCGCCTTGCGGCGCTTCATGGTCTTGGCATAGGCGATCGCCGTATGCGCCATCGTCTGCTCGTTCTGGCCGCGCCAGGTCGGCAACGCCGTGCCGATGCCGTGCAGCGCCTCGCCGAGACCGGCGACGTTGCCGTGGCCGAAGATCGCCCAGACACCCTCGATGAAGCGCCCGCCCTCTTCCGTCATCTGCACCGAGAGCCAGCGCACCATGGCCTGCGCCGCGGTCAGTCGGATCGTCTTGGTCATGCCGCCTTCTCCCCCGCGGTTGCGCGCGCCTCGTCCCAGATCTCGCAGAGCCGGCGGTAGCGCAGTGCCATTTCGGCGACCGCCGCCTCGTCGGACGTCTCACCCTTGAACCACGCCCGCGCCACCTCGCCGAAAATGGTGCGCCCGACCGCAAAGCCCTTCACCAGCGGGAAGCTGGCGGCGACGCGGAAGCTGGCGGCGAGTTCGGCCTCGGGCGCATCGAGACCGAGCACGACGATGCCGCGGGTAAAGCGGTCGTGCGCCTCGATCGCCTTGCAGGCAGCATCCCAGGCGGCTGCGCTCGCCAGCGGTTCGAGCTTCCACCAGTCGGGATAGATGCCGGCGGCGTAAAATTGCCGGATCAGCGTTGCCGTCGTCGCATCGTCGACCGGCCCGACCTTCGAGGCCACGATCTCCAGCAGGAACTCGAGGTTGTTGCGCCGTGATGCCTCGAACAGGCGCTTGACGCTCTCTTCCTGCGCCGCGCGCGTCGCAACGTCATCGTTCGGATGGCAGAAGCAGAGCACCTTCACGACGTTCTCGCGCGCCCACTCACCGAGGCCGCCGCAGTCGGCCCCGAGCTCCGGCTCCAAGGAGAGTGGCCGCGAGCCCGGCCATTCGCAGGGCCGGCCGATCCAGAGGCCCGAACCGGAGGCAGCGTGGAGCGCGCGCCGACCGGTGCGGTTGTCGCAAAGGATGCCGTAGCCGGGCTGCCCGCCCTGCACCTCGAGCGCGGCCTTGAGGCACAGCTCCTTGAAGGCGCCACCCTTGGCGAGCGTGTAGCCGTCCATCTGCTCGAGCTGCGACCGATGGTCGAAGGCGAACACCCGACATTCCGACCAGTCGCCCGACCGATTTGTCGCCCAGTGGATCTGTTCGAGCTCGGTGTCGTGGCGCAGCGCCTTCACCGTGATGCCGCGCTTGAGGAAGAACCGGAGCTCCTCCCAGGACGGATAAGCCGGCGTGCAGCCGTGGCGGCTGACCGCGAAGGCGCCGCAGGCATTGGCGTATTCGAGCGCCTTCGGCCAGCTCTCGTCGTCGAGCCAACCGCGCAGCAGCCCGGCGAAGAAGCCGTCACCGGCGCCAAGCACATTGAAGACTTCAATCGGGAATCCCGGGCCCATCTCGCCGTCGTCGAGACTGTCGGGGATGGCGGCAGCGAAGGCGACCGCCCCCTTCGCCCCGCGCTTGCAAACCAGCGTCGCCGGGGTCAGCGCGCGGACAGCTCGCAGCGCGGCGACCGTGTCGGTCGAGCCGCCGGCAATGTGGAATTCCTCCTCCGTGCCGACGATCAGGTCGAAGAGATGGAGCGCGCCCTGGAGCTTCCTGGTGACCGTCGCGCTTTCGATGAAGCGGCTTTCACCGGCGCCATGGCCCGCGAGGCCCCAGAGGTTCGGGCGATAGTCGATGTCGAGCGCGGTGCGGGCGCCGTGGGCGCGGGCGAGCCGCAGCGCCTTGAGGACGGTGGCTTCGGTTCGCGGGTTCGACAGATGCGTACCGGTCGGCACGACCGCGCGCGCGGAGGCGATGAAGGCCTCCTCGATGTCGTCCTCGGAGAGAGCCATGTCGGCGCAATTCTCGCGATAGAAGATCAGCGGGAACTGGTCCTCGTCGCGGATGCCGAGCAGCACCAAGGCAGTCAGACGCGCGGGGTCGGTCTTGACCCCCTGCACGTCGACGCCTTCCCGCTGGAGCTGTTCGCGGATGAACCGGCCCATGTGCTCGTCGCCCACCCGCGTGATCAGCCCGGACTTCAGCCCGAGCCGCGCCGCCCCGCAGGCAATGTTGGTCGGAGAGCCGCCGATGTACTTGTTGAACGATCCCATGTCCTCGAGCCGCCCGCCGACCTGCGCGCCGTAGAGATCGACCGAGGATCTTCCGATCGTGATGACGTCGAGTTTCTTCATTGGCCGGCTCCTCGTCAGCGGTAGAGCGACGGCCGGTCCGCCATCGTGATGGCGACGAGCGCGCCTGCACTTTCCTGCGCGGCAACGCAGGCATCAGAGGTGATCGCCGCGACATAGCCGTCCCAGGAGCTCGGACCCGTTGCCGTCCCCTCCGCCGCTGCCTTCAGGAAGTCCTGAAGCTCGACGTCATAGGCTGCGACGAAACGGTCCTTCCAATCGGTCAGGATGTCGTTCTGCAATTTCGCGCCGAGCCGCAGCTCGATCGCCATGGGCTCGGGCAGGCGCGCGGTTCCGTCCTCGCCCACGATTTCGCACTGGATGTCGTAGCCGTAGTGGCAGTTCACGAAGATCTCGACGTCGATCAGCACGCCCTTCTTCGTTTCGAGCACCACCACCTGCGGGTCGCGCAGCTTGGCATGCGACCGCGTGGCTCGACGCGGAAACAGCACACGGGCCGAGACGTAGTCGTCGTCGAGCAGCCAGCGCAGCACGTCGATCTCGTGGATCAGCGTGTCGTGGATCGCCATCGGCGTGACGTAGGCCTCGGGCACCGTGGGGTTTCGATGGGCGGCATGGACCATGATCGGCGCGCCCGTTCGCGTCCGGATCGCCTCCTTGAGGGCGACGTAGCCCGCATCATAGCGGCGCATGAAACCAACCTGCACGAGCCGGCGGCCGAGAGCCGCCTCCGCATCGACGATCCGCCGCGCGCCCTCCGCCGTCGTGGCGAGCGGCTTCTCGCAGAAGCAGGGCTTGCCGGCAGCAATGGCTGCGAGAACATACTGCTCGTGCGTCGCGCCCCAGGACGTGACCAGAACCGCATCGACGTCCTTCGCCGTGACCAGTTCCTCCCCCGTCGCGTAGATCGCCGCATCCGGCGCCACGTCCGCCTTGACGGCCTCCGCCACCGCCCGGTTGACGTCGGTAACGGCAACGATCCGACCTCCCGCGAGCACGTTATTGATCCTGCGGGCATGGTCGCGGCCGATGGCTCCCGAGCCGATCACGCCGATCTTGACTGTCATTGCTGGTCTCACTTTCTGTTCGGTTGCGTTAGAAGCCTGCTCGCCGCAGGAAATCGCGGCTGGCCGCGAGATCGTCGAGAATCGAGCTGGTATTGCGGGGGTCGCGCTCCTGCTCGATCGTGATGTAACCGCCATAGCCGATGTCGCTGAGCAAAGTCCGAATAGCCGGATAGGCGATCTTGCCTCTGCCGATCGGGCACATCACGCCTTTGGCGCAAGCATCGAAGAAACGGATACGCTCGTTCATCACGGTACTGAAGACGCCTGGGTCAATGTCCTTGAAATGGATGTAGTCGGCGCGCTCACGGTATTGCCACAGCACCTCGACCGGATCCATGCCCGCATAGGCGAGATGGCCGGTGTCGAGGCAGAGGCCGGCAAGCTCGGACGGAACATCCGCAACGATGCGCTCGATCTCGTCGGCGAACTCGATGTAGCCGCCGGCGTGGGGATGGATCACGGCGCGCACGCCGTATTTGTCCCGGGCGAGCGCCGCAATCGCGCGAATGGTCTCGACCATGCTTCGCCACCCGCTCGCCGCGAGGCGCGGTGCGCGATCCGAATGGCCGGCCGCGAAGTCGCGCGCGTCGTGTCCCCAATCCATGACCGTGAGGTATGGCGCCTCATGACGCTGGCCATCATGGGTCACGGGTTTTGGAAGGCTCACGATCAGCGCGCAAATCTCATCAGTTTGCCGGAGCAAATTGTCACGGTTTTCCGGCGAGACCAAATCATCGAAGATGGTCCCTGCGACGATGCTGAGCCCGCGCCGCTCAAGCGCGTCCGAGACGCGGGCCGCATCGAGCGGCAGGTAGCCGTAAGGCCCGAGCTCGAGACCACCGAACCCGGCCTCCGCTGCTTCGTCAAGCACCTTTTCCCACGCCGGCAGGTGGGGATTCCTGACGTCGTCGACGCCCCAGCAGCAGGGCGCGGTCGTGATGGTGATCGGCTTGATCATCCCCGGCCCCTCACCGAAAATCCACCCACACCGAACCAGCGTTGGCGGAGCGCACGCAGTTCTCGATCCAGCGGACGCCTTCGGTACCGTCGTTGATCCCGGGATAGATCAGGCCATCGAGCGCAGCCTGGTCGCCTCGCCGCTTCGCGTCGATTGCCTGCGCGAGGCGCAGATAGACGTTCGCCCAGGAGTCCCCAAGGCCTTCAGCATGCAGGCCGCCCATCCGATCGCTGCCAAGTGACAGCTCGTCGAGGTAAGGCATGCCGTGGCTCATGAGTTGAGCCGGCCGGCCCTGCATTTCATGCCAGAGCTCGTTAGGATGGGCGTCGCGCCAGACGAGGCTGGCCTGCGAGCCGACGATCCGGATCGTCTGGGAGTCCATCGAGCCCGCACAGACCGACGAACACCACAGGCGGCCGACGGCGCCGTTGTCGTAGTGGAAGAGCACATAGGCGTTGTCTTCGAGCGGCGCGCGCGACTTGACGAAGCTCTGCCGGTCGCACAGAAGCCTGGTGACCTTCATATGCGGCAGCACCATCTGGCTCAGGTAATAAGTGTGTGTGGAGAGGTCGCCAAGCACGAATGTCGGCCCGCTCGTTGCCGGGTTCGTCCGCCACCTCTGCGCTTCGGACGCGTTGGAGTCGTCAGCCGAATTGAAGCCGTGGATGTAGCAGAGGTCGACCATGCGGATCTCACCCAGCACGCCCTTCGCGACCATGGCCCGCATTTGCAGGAGCATGGGAAAGGCCGAATAGGTGTAGGCGACACCGACGATCAACCCCTTGTCGGTGGCGAGCCGCTCGATCTCGCGACATTCCTCAACCTTGAAGAAAAGAGGCTTCTCGCAGATGACGTGAAGTCCGGCCATGAGGCAGGCCTTCGTGATCTCGAAGTGCGTGTGGTTGGGCGTCGCCACCGTGACGACTTCCACCCCGTCCGGCCGTCCCGCTTCTTCGCCGATCATGGTCCGGTAATCGGGATAGCAGCGCTCGCCATCGACGCCGATATTGATGCCGAAATCCCGTCCGCGCGCCGCATCGACATCGAAGGCCCCGCACACCAGCGTATAGGCCGTGTTGTCCCGCAGCGCGCCGGTCCGGTGTTTGTAGCCCACTTGGCCCGTCCGCCCACCGCCCACCATTCCCCAGCGAAGCGGGCGCTGGATCAATCTCTCACCGTTCAGCATGGACGCTCCTCGCTTTCCGCCCCGACTACTTCTTCCAGTGGCTGTCGACGTATTCCTGCATCTTCCGCCGCATGAACCGGCCGGATTCGTCGGCCTTGTCCTCCCATGCGAAGACGCAGGAGCTCATGATCCCGTCGAAGCCGATCTCGGCGAGCGTAGCGAAGAAGTCGTCCCAGGGAACTTCGCCCTGGCCTATGTTGAGATGCTGATGCACGCGGGCGTTCGTGCCCGGCGGATTGAGGATATAGCGCAGGCCGGACGAGGCCTTGTGATTGAAGGTATCGCCGACATGCACATGTGCCAGGACATCTGCACATTCGCGAAGCATCGCCTTGGTGTCATCGCCGAAATAAAAGGTGTGCGGCGCGCAATAGAGGAACTTCACGCGCTTGGAATTGACGGTCCGGATGATGTCGACGGCGGGCTGCAGGGTTTCGCACCAATCCTCAGGATGCGGTTCGATATGCAAACTAATGCCCTCTTTCTCGAAGATCGGCACCAGCTCCTCCATCGAGCGCCACCACGCGTCCTCACAGGTTTCGATCATCGAACCGGTATGGCAGCAGTAGCAGGAGCCCTTGTCCGGATGCGGCCCCCGCCCGAACTCGGAGTTCATCGTATCAACCTCCATCTCAACGGCGATCTCGATGGCACGCTTCCAGTGACGCACGGCGGCGCAACGCTCGACCTCGTCGTTGGACGCCCAGCGATACATCGGCAGCAGCGAGGCAATGCGGACGTCCGCTTGCTTCAGCGCCTGCTTGAAGGATCGGATGCGCTCCGGAAAAACGCGTGGAGCCTTGAACCATTCGAGAAAATCTTCCCGCGGCGAAAGCTCGATCCAGTCGTAACCGAGTTCTTTCACCTTGACGGGCAAGGCTTCCAGCGAGAGGTGCCGATGCATGAAGGGATCGAGCGCGATACGCATCTATCTGTTCCTTGGTGTAATCTGGTTCGATCTAAGGTCGATCCCGATCGGTGGACCGCAGCCGCCAGACCTGGATCGAGCGGACATCTGAGCAATACCGTTGCTTTGCCGGTTGGCCTCGAGTCCTCTGAAAGAGATCTCGTAGGCCGTGGCGAGTGTCGATGTTCAGGCGACCAGTCTCATGATTTCTTCTGCCGCTTCTTCTGGCGATGAACATCGGTCACGACGGCGGCCACGATGATCGCGCCCTTGATCATCTCCTGGTAGTAGGCGTCGATACGCAGGAATGTGAAACCGGAGATAACCACGCCGAAGATGATCATTCCGATTGTGGTTCCCAGGACCGAGCCGCGCCCGCCCGACAGCGACACCCCGCCGATCACCGCCATGGCGATCGCGTCGAGCTCGTACATCTGACCCATGCCGGCCTGCGCGGTGAGACCGCGCGCAGCCACGACGATGCCGGCGAGAGCGGACAACAAACCGGCGACGGCATAGATCTTGACGATGTGGCGTTCGACGTTGATGCCAGTCACGCGCGCCGCTTGCGGATTGGCTCCGATCGCATAAGTGAATTTGCCGTAGCGTGTGTAACGCAGCACCACATGCATCACCACGGCGACGAACAGGAAAATGAAGACAGGGGTGAGCTTGGAGCCCAACGCGGCGAAGCTCTCCGTCGGAAAGCTGATCGGTTGGCCCTTCGTGTACCACTTCGCGAAACCGCGCGCTGTCACCATCATTCCAAGCGTAGCGATGAACGGTGGAATTTGGGTGTAAGCAATCAGCGCACCGTTCACGACGCCGCACAGAAGGCCCGTAAGCAGCCCGGCGACGATCGGCACGACGACCGGCATGTCCGTCAGCGCTGGATAGACAGCACGGGAATAGGTGCTGACCTGGGCGAGACTCATCGAGATCATGGCCGTCGCGCCGACGATCGAGCCCGAGCTGAGGTCGATGCCGCCGGATATGATGATCTGGGTCACGCCTATGGCGATGATACCCACGACCGAGACCTGGAGGATCATGATCGACAGGCGTTGCGGGTTCGCCAAAAAGCTTTGCCCCTGGATCAGCCATCCCAGAATCTCGAACGTCGCGGAAATGCCGATGAGAACGAGCAGAATGCTCAACTCGGGCGGCAACCGCCGCGTCGGCTTCGGCACGGCCTGCACGGATTGAACGACCGCCTCTGTCATGATCGATTCCTCCTTTGCTCTCTCTTGTTCTGTAACTCGCGCGTCGCAGTTCAGCGTGCGGCGAGATCCATGATCTTGACCTGGTTTGCCTCGCCACGATCGAGAAACCCGGCCACATGTCCTTCGTGCATCACCATGATGCGGTCGCTCATCCCGAGCACTTCCGGCAGCTCCGATGAGATCATGAGAACGGCGACGCCCTCGGCGGCGAGGCCAGTGATCAGGCGGTGGATTTCCGACTTCGCGCCGACGTCGATCCCGCGCGTCGGCTCGTCGAGGATGAGAATCCGGGGCTTCGTCAGGAGCCAGCGAGCGATCAACAGCTTCTGCTGATTGCCGCCCGAAAGGTTTTCGACGATCTCGGCGAGGTCCGGTGTCTTGACCCTGAGCTTCGCCGCCATCTCCGCAGCGAGCCTCGTCACCGTCTTCTGGTCGACGAATCCGGCCGTCACATGCGCGCCGGTGATCAGTGCTGACTGGATGTTCGCGAGACAATCAAGGATCAGGAAGCAGCCGGTCTCCTTCCGGTCCTCCGTGAGGAAGGCGATGCCGTGCTTCATGGCGGTCGCCGGACTATCGATGCTGACCGGCTTGCCATCGATCAGTATCTGTCCGGCTTCGGCCGGTACCACGCCGAACAGCGCCTCTGCGACATTGGAGCGCTTGGACCCGACCAGCCCTGCGAGCCCGAGGATCTCACCCCGGCGCAACGTGAAGGAAATGTCGTGGAACACCCCCTTCAGGGTGAGGTTCTTCGCCTCCAGCACGACATCGCCGATCGGACAATCGACCTTCGGAAACATGTCGGTGATCTCTCGTCCGACCATCATCCGGATGATGTCGTCGCGCGTCACGTCCTTCGCGGCATGGGTGCCAACGTAGCGCCCGTCACGGAACACCGTGAATTCATCGGCGATCGCGAAGAGCTCGTTCATCTTGTGGGTGATGTAGACGATGCCGATCCCGCCGGCTTTGAGATCGCGGATGATCTCGAAGAGATGCTCCACCTCACGTTCGGTCAGCGCCGAGGTCGGCTCATCCATGATCAGGATTTTGGAATTGTAGCTCACCGCACGGGCGATCTCGACCATCTGCTTCTGTGCCACGGTGAGCTCGGAGACCTGTGCGATCGGATCCAGGCTCAAATTGAGCCGGTCGAACAACTCCCGCGTCATTGCCGCCATGCGCGCGTGATCGATCAAGCCATACCGATTCCGCGGCTCGCGGCGAATCCAGATGTTCTCCGCGACCGTCATCCAGTTCATCAGCGCCAACTCCTGGTGGATCATCGCGACCCCCTGCTCCAGCGCATCAAGTGGAGACTTGAGCGTAACGGGCGAGCCGAAGAGCCGGATTTCGCCGGCGTCGGGCTGATAGATGCCGGCGATGATTTTCATCAGAGTAGACTTGCCGGCCCCGTTTTCGCCCATGAGCGCATGGACCGTGCCCGGCCGGACGCGCAGACGCACGTCGTCAAGTGCAACCACGCCTGGGAATTCCTTGCGGATACCTTCGATCGCCAGAAGACCGTCCTGTTCGATCTTTTCCTTGTAGCGAGCGACCGCTGCCAGCGTTTTCGGACTCAGCATGGCCTTGCCTCCCGGCGTCGTGGGGTTGCGCGCGGTTTCTCCGCGCCCGCCGTCACCGGCCGCGGGCTCGCAAGGGAGCATGCCTACGGCCGGAAGACGTTCGGGACTCAGTTCTTGGTGAGATAGTTCTTGAGATTTTCCGGCGTCACGAGTTCGAACGGCACCCACACGGTGCTGTCGACCTTGCTGCCCTTGGCGAGCTTGAGCGCGGTCTTCACGGCGCCCTGGCCCTGACCGGCTGCGTTCTGGAACACGGTCACCGCAAGGTCGCCGGCCTGCATCGCCGCGAGCCCGTCCTTGGTGCCGTCAATGCCGCCGACGAGGATCTCCTTCGTCGAGAGGCCCGCAGTCTTGATCGACCCGATGCCGCCGATCGCCATCTCGTCGTTGTTCGGGATGAAAGCATCGAACTTGAGCCCGGCCGACAGCCAGTTGGTCATGAGATCGGCCGCCTGGGTGCGCGACCAGTTGGCGGCCTGCTTCTCCACGATCTTCATGAAGCTACAGTCCGGAGTGGCAATCACATCCTCGATGTCCTTGGTCCGCTGGCGGGCCGCCTGGTTCGAAAGTTCCCCCATCATGACGACAATCCGGGCTTCTTTCTTGCCTTTGTCCTTCAGCGCACGGCAGATTTCCTTGGTTTCAAGCGTGCCGGACTCGGCCTCGTTCGAGCCGACGAAGGCCTGATTGGATGGAAGCTTTTCGAGATTGACCGGCATGCGGTTCACGAAGACGAGCGGGATGCCGGCGTCCGCCGCGGCCTTGCTCATCGCTGCCGTGGCGTCGGTGTCGACCGGGTTGACGATGATGGCGTCGACTTTGGCCGCGGCGAAGTTCTGGATCTGGTTCAGCTGCTTGCCGACATCGTTCTGCGCGTCTTCGATCTGCAGCTTCACGTTCTGTTTGGCAGCGCTGTCCTGAATCGCCTTGCGGAGCACTGTCAGGAAATTGTCGTCGAACAGTGCCATCGAGACGCCGATGTTCTCGGCCAAGGCCGATCCGGACATGAGCGCCGAAATGGCGGCCGCGAGCACGAGCTTCCTCATTATTTCCTCCCGCGTTCTGCGTGGCCGGCGTCCACGCTGATTATGCCGGTCGTGTTTTCCGCCGCATGCCGGCGGCTGCCGTTACGCGGGCGTGAGAGAGACCCTCTCGTTCATGAAGCCAATTGATCGACGCAGCGCGCTCTCCGGATCGGCCAACGCGTGCACCGCCGGAGAGAATGCCTCGTACGAAATCGGCCCGGCATATCCGGCTGCCAACAGAGCTTCGATCTGGGCGATGTTGCCGAGCCGGTCCGCCTCGTCGACGAGAACCCGATGGGCATCGCGCATGTCGGCTACCGCGAGATCGACATCGACGACGCCGGAAACGTGGACGATGCCCGTATATTCCGGAAAAAGGGGACCGCCGCCGGCAAGGTGATGATGAAAGGTGTCGTGAACGAGCCGGTAATGGCGCGCGACACCGAGACTCTCGATCACTTCGATCGTTTCCGCCTTGCTGCGGAGCGAAGAAGTTTCGAAGCCGAGCGGCTCGACAAGGGCGATCATGCCCGCGGCCTCCAGCATGGGCGCGATCTCGCGTAAAGCAAGGCGCAGATTGCCGATCCGCTCGCCCGCGCCGAGGCCCCAGCCGTCGTTCCGCGGGATGAGGCTGATGGTCTCCGCCCCGCAAGCCGACGCAGTCCGGATCAGAACATCGACAGCATCGCGACGGGAATCTGACCAGTCGTTGAACGGATAGACCTGTGACAGGCCGACGATCCGCAGCCCCTGATCCTTCGCCTTGGCGGCCACGACGCCGGGCGCATCGCCATTGAATAGCGGTTGAGCCAGATCATTGCGCAGTTCGACGCCAATGCACCCAAGCCGCTTGGTAAGCGCAAGGAGGCCCTCGTAACGCAGCCCCGGCACCGTCATGTGATTGATCGCTATGGGCAGCATGTCCGCCTGTTCCTCCGGCCTGTTGATGTCTGGTTGTACGTTCGGCGTGTTGACGCTCGGGATGTAACGATGCCGAAGCAGTGAACGTCAAGGCGTGTGGGGTATTTCGCGTCATTACATGACGTATCATGACGCATTTATGAGGCGACTCCACCACGCCTATCGGGGACAAGCATGAAGACAGATATGTTTTGTATTACAGATATTTGATCCGCATTTCTCGACCGTTGGCTTTAATTCCCGTTCAGCGAGTCAAACTTGACGCGCCATGAAAGCATCAATATCGTTGAGATCAATGATGTAAATTACATCAGAATGCGCAGTGCAATGGCTGACAGACCGACCATCATCGACGTCGCGAGGGAGGCGGGTGTCAGCCCCTCGACCGTCGACCGTGTTCTCAACGGGCGCCAGAACGTCCGCTCCGACACTGCGCACCGCGTCTTCGCGGCTGCCGTGCGGGTCGGCTATCACGCCACTCGGCTGATCGAGCAGCGTCTGAACCCGGATCTACCGAATTTCCGGCTAGGCTTTTTGCTGACCAAACCGGAGCAGAGCTTCTATCAGTCGATGGCGCGGCATCTGGAGCATGCGGTCAAAACCGCTCCGGGCATTTCAGCTCAGGCGATCATCGAGTTCTGCCCGACACAAACAACCAAGGACATGGCACAGATGATGCGCGCGATCGGCTCCCGGGTCGATGCGTTGGCCGCCGTCGCCGTCAATCATCAGGACACCACCGCAGCCGTAACCGATCTTAAGGCGGCCGGCGTGCCGACAGTCTCGTTGCTTTCGGACTACGCCCAAGGTGAACGCGCAGCCTATGTCGGACTTAACAATCTCAAGGTAGGGCGTGTCGCGGCCTATATGCTTGCGACGGCCATGCACGAGCCGGGAAAAGTCGCGGTCTTCGTCGGCGGTCATCGCTGGCACGGGCATGAATTGCGAGAAACCGGCTTCCGCAGCTATTTCCGAGAATACCATCCAAGGTGCACAGTGCTCGATACTCTCGTCAACTTGGAGACGCCCCAACTCACGCATGAAGCGACGCTCGACCTGCTCGAGCGCCACTCTGACCTGAAAGGATTGTACGTTGCCGGAGGCGGCATGGAGGGCGCAATCTCCGCCTTACGCGAAGCGCGCAGGCCGGGAGAGGTAAAGCTCATCGTGAACGAACTGACGCCCGAATCCCGGGCCGCGCTGTCTGATCGCTATGTATTGTTGGCGGTCTGCACTCCACTTGAGGAGTTCAGCAGGGATCTCGTGTCTTTGATGATCAATGCCACGCGGGGCCCCGGCGAAGGCCTGCCCGGGCAACGCTTTCTGGAACCTCATCTGTATCTGCCGGAATCGCTATGACTGGGTAAGCGAACTCGAACGCACCGCCGAGCGGCGCCTTGAAGTACCAGAAGTCGTTCGAGCCGGGAACATGAGGTCCGGGACCTGAGTCGCAGTTGCTCCTGAACCAGACGACGCAGACGAATTTGAGTCATTGCCTCTCTTGAAGTGTCAGCAGTTTGGCGATCCGATTGTCGGCGCGGCGGAGTCGTCGACAAAGCTCGCGGTTGATGTTCTGCATCACCATCACATAGGCGTGGATGTCGGCCTTGTAGTACGCGTAGAGTTTTCCGGCCGTGAGTTCATACAGTACGGTTGGGCTCTCCGCGACGACGGTGGCTGATCGGTTCTGCATTTCGATCAGCGTCATTTCACCGAAAAAGTCACCCGGCTCGAGAGATGACATTCGAACGACGCGCCCGGAGTCCCCGAGCTTGCTCACTACGAGCTCGCCGGAGTGAACAATGAACATCGATCGCCCCGCCTCCCCTTCCGCTACGATGGTGGCGCCGACGTCGATGCGTCGCTCGATCAGCATTGAGAGCAAGAGATCGAGGCTTGCGTCTGAGAGGCCACCGAAAAAAGGGGTGGCGAGTAAGAACGCTTTCAGATCGGGCGAGCTGACGGCCATCGACCTAGTATATGCCTGCCTCCAGCGACGGCAAGCGGGCCAAGCCCAACGAGCAGGCCGCTGACGTTGAAGCCATTCCTCGCCCCCGAGATGGGTGGAGCGCATATTTCGGGGCGGACCGGTCGTCGCCCTGTCGGACTGCCAAGTCGCACCATGTGCGCGGGATCACGGACGTCGATTTGGCCGCCTAGTATGACTCCGGCATGCAGGGGTGAGCTTGCTCACCCGGATGTTGCAAGGAGGCGTACATGGCTCAGATTTATTTCCATTGTTCCAATGCTCGGGGCGTATTGATGGATCGTCGCGGCACATTCGTGTCCGATCTGATCGAAGCGTGCGAGGAGGCTACCCGCAGGGTTCGATCGCTCGTCGCAGCGAGCACCCTGGAAGACTGGCGTCATTGGGCCCTGCATGTCAGCGATGAGGCTGGCGACGAGATCTTCGTTCTCCCCTTCGCATTCGTGCTCGGCAGGCCGCACTGAGTGGATGCCATGTCGTCGGGGCTGCCCTCATACTTGGTTGTTCGTCAGGGCGTCGATGCGATTGTGACGGCGATCATCCGACGTGCCTTCGCCGGAGCGATGTTCGCGCAAGCGCATGCCGGTCGTAGCCATCGTGCCATCTCAAGTGCATCGCGCGACTCCAAATGGCACATTTGGGAAAGACCACTTAAAGCTCTTGCCTCCCGGAGTCGTGCAGTGCCTCTCTAATGGAGTTTGCGGATTGGACGGAACAACCGGGCCAGTCGCAGCGCCGGGAGCCTGCGTCATAGTTGGCTCGGTCGTGGTCGTTAACTGTGGTGCGGTGATCGGATCGCCGTCTGAGACCAGCGCCAGTCCAAGCGAACCCACGGTGTGAGCGGACGCTGAAGCCAGCACCATGGCCACAATCATCTTGTGCATGTGATGTCTCCCGTTTTGCGTGTCCCGTGAATTGAGCTGCGGCCTTCCCCGCGACCTCGACGGTCGCGGGACGTGAGAGGGGTGGTGGCGGCGACATTGGGGGGCTGGTCACATCTTGTTTTGCAGGCCCATGGCTTTCATCAACCTGTCGAGCGTCTGCTGCGATTGCGGCGAGGCACCTTTGCGGATCTGCCGGTAGACGTCGGCATCGGTCGGCGGGGGATTGTGATCGGCATCGCCATCGGCTTCGCCTGGAGCTGCCTGCGCATCCGGGCTTTTGCCAGCTTCTGCGCCGGTCGGATCACCCGCAGCGGGGTTGGAGCGCTGGACGATCGTCGCCGAGTTGCCGCCGCTATGTTGCTCGATGCTGGTGTAGCCGGGGGCCGTCTTGACCTGCTTCTCGGTCTTGGATGGATCGCCGCTCTGGGTGATCGTAGCAGAATTGCTGCCGTTGTTCACGGACGTCGTCTCGGCCCGCGCGGACGCGCTCGCCAGCGCAGCCATCAACATTGCGGCAAGCACAACCGACTGTCGTTGCATGGGTTTCATGTCTACCTCCTTGACGATGGCGTGCGTTGGGCGAGAGGAACGCTCCGCCCAATCGCCGTACCGCTGGCCCGATTGGCCAGCGGTCTTACCATTGATGGACCCTGACGCGGTTGCCATCGCCGATCTGCATGGCGCCGGCGCTGTTGTCACGGCCATGCTGGCTGGTTCCAGCAAAGTTGCCGTTCCCGAGCTGGGTCTGGTACGACGTGTTGTTCGTTCCGGACTGCCGGGCAGTCGCCGACATTCCGTTGCCGGCCTGCACTTGGCCGTTCATATTGTACTGGCAGTTCTGGCTGGTGCTATCACTCGATCCACTGCCGATCTGCGTCCTCGCGTGCACGCAGGCGGTGGTGCCGCCAGCGAATGCCGGAGCGGAGACCAGGGTCAGCGCGGCACTGGCAATCAACAGAAGCTTTTTCATGGATTTGTCCTTTCGAGGTCAGGAATGGAAAGGAGCGTGCGGGAACCTGCCGGCACGACTCCTTTCAGGGCGATGTGGGATCGCTCGGCTGCCGGCTTACCAGCGCCGCCGCTGCACCTGGTCCACACCGGCAAAGTTGCCGTCGCCGACCTGACCGATGCCAGCGTTGTTGTTCCGGCCGACCTGGTGGATGCCGGCACCGTTGTTGTTGCCGTACTGAATGACCTGGCTGTCGTTGGTGTGACCGCGCTGATACGTCACGGCGTCGTTGCCGTTGCCGCTCTGCACGATGGAGGACGAGTTGCCAGCATAAGCCGAAGACGCGAGCGAGAGCACGGCCGCCGAGACGAGGAGGATGGAGCGAAACATAATATTTTCCCTTTGGATGATGTCGAACCGCGTGATTGCCGTTCGATGATTTGACGATAGGCCTCGTCGGCCCCCAATTCTGTGCGCGGAGTCACGCATGGTGGAGCAGCGCTTTTGCATTCGCATCGCGAATTCGCTGCATCCAACGAGCGGTACGCGAATGCGTTGAAGCTCACGACTCAGCCGTGCGCGCGCAAGCGATCAGAGGATTTTTCCAACCACATCGAATCACGCCGGTGTTGGACGCACAGCGATCACGTGCACCGCTGTAACAGCCTTTCTGACTCTTGGCGTTCGATGGTCGTGCGCGATCAGAAGACGCGCTCGGATCTCAATGCGCGGTCGATCACCACGTCTCTTGCGGACAATTGTCCGGCGACCTGCTCAAGGATTGGGGCCGGCGCGATTGGACGCTTCGGTCGCAACCGCGTTGCCGATCAGGAGATCGATCGGAATGCCTTGTCCACTGCGGCAGGTCAGCAACCCCGAGCCTGATGCTCCGGATGCGACGATGCGGCATTCATCGTCGTCCATGATCAATGTGCCTTCCAGTCGTCCGGACGACACTTTCAACTGCACGCGCGCCTGCTTCTGCTCGACGCCATTGACGCTGCACAGGCCAACGTGCCGCAGCGTGACTGCTCCTGAATAATCCGCGGCCTGGTGCGTTGCCGCTTTCGCGATACTTCCTGCAATCTCCCATTCGTGGAGATAGCCGATGTGCCCACTGATGGTGTGGGATTGCGCCCAAGCAGCGGAAGTCGCCCCAGTCAGCACGAGTAGTGCCACAACCATCGAACGCATCGTACTCGCGGGCGCCATGACTACGGCAGCTCCCGCACGACACGAAAGCCGTTGGCGTAGTAGCGAACGTCAACGTCGTAGCGAAACCTCGCCGACGATCTGACGTCGCTGCCCTTGCTGAGAAAGTTGCCCCCGCGCAGCACCCGCAGGCGGCAGTCGCCCGACGTCCAGGCCGATGCGTCCTTAGGCGCATTGCGATAGGAGTCGTTCCAGCAATCCTCGACCCATTCCGCAGCATTACCTGATGTGTCGTAGAGCCCAAAGCCGTTTGGCCGGAACGAACCCGCTGGCACGACCTGCTGCTTGATCGGACTACCACAGCCCTCGCACTGCGCATGACCGGCGCCGATGTCCCTGCCCCACCAGAATGGCGTTTTGGTTCCCGCGCGCGCGGCATATTCCCATTCCGCCTCGCTGGGCAGACGGTATTTTTGCCCGGTTCTCTGCGACAGCCAGGCGACGAACAGCTTGGCGTCCTCCCAGCTGACATTGATCACCGGCCGATCGCCACGTCCCCAGCCGTGATCCTCGGGGCGCACCCTGCACGCGCCCGTATCAGCGCACTGATCCCATTCCGCGAACGTCACCTCGCGGCGGCCGATGGCGAAGGGTTTGCGAATGCTGATCGAATGCTCAGGCTTCTCGTAGGGCGTGTCATTGGATCCCATCACGAACTCTCCCGGCGGCACGATCACAAGCTCGGGACAATTGTCGCAATCGCGAAATAGCTCTCCCGGCTCCGGATTGGCGCTTTGCTGGGCTACCCTGGTGTCTGATGACGCGGACGGCGGGTCCGCGGACGGGCTGTTGCTCAGCCCTCGCTGGTCGCTCGCTGCAGTACCTGCAAATTCAACGAGTGTTATGAGCAAAATCACAGACAAGACGGCGGATCTCATGTCTTGATCTCCGGTCGGCTCGAACGATCGGGAGTATGCACACGTCACATTCAATGCGGAATAACATGCTTCATTCGGCCGCAACCGGCAAGGCGGCGGTCGCGGCGCCGAATTTCGGTTTACATTGGGCGGCAAAGGAATATCGTTCCACTTCTCCCCTTCGTATTGCCGGATGGGGATACTTTCGACACGCAATTATTTCAGTTTCCCGCGGCCAGCGCGGTCCAGATTGTGGTCCATGCATTGGGAATATTGCGATGATGCAGCGATTGCTGACATTGGTTCTGGTTCCATTTGTCGCCGGATTGATCCATTGCCACGCCGTGCAGGCGCAGGCCCAGACGGGCGGACCGACGCCGTCGCCGCCGGGGGCTGCTGTTTATTTCATCGGGTTGAAAGATGGCGACACGCTGCCAACCAAGGCCACCCTGCATTTCGGGCTGCATGGCATGGGCGTCGCGCCGGCAGGTTCGGACCGCGCCAATAGCGGGCACCATCATCTGATAGTTGACTCGCCAACGCCGCCACTGAATTCCGAAATTCCCAACGACTTCCAGCACCTGCATTTCGGCGCCGGACAAACTGAGGCTGAGATTTCGCTGACGCCCGGCGAGCACACCTTGCAGCTTGTGTTCGGCGACAAGAATCACGTTCCGCATTCCCCGCCGGTGGTCTCCGAGCGGATCAAGGTCAAGGTGACTGACCAAACTGCTCCCGCGGCGGCTCAAGCCCCTCCTGCGACGGTTCAAGCCGCAGCCGGCGGACGTCGCCCCTCACCGAAAGATGCCAAAGTTTATTTCATCTATCCGAAGAACGGCTCCTATATTTCTCCGAACCCGGTGATCCGTTTTGGCCTGTTGAATATGGGCGTGGCTCCGGCGGGCTACGACAAGCCCAACACTGGCCATCATCATCTGCTTGTCGATGCCGAACTGCCTCCGCTCGACCAGCCGATCCCAAACGACTTCAACCACCTGCACTTCGGTGCCGGCCAGACCGAAGCGAAGATCACCCTTCCGGTCGGCCAACACAAGCTGCGCCTCCTGTTCGCCGATTTCGCCCACGTGCCGCACGATCCGGCGGTTTTCTCCGACGTCATCAACGTCACCGTGACGGAGAGCGGCCAGCCGCCGAGAAAGCGCTCCAAGTACCGCCATCGTTCCTGGCGGAGTTACGGATATTGATGCAGCGATGAAACTACGCCACCTCTTGATCTCCTGCCTCTGCCTTGTCGTCGGCGCGACGTTCGCCAACGCGGCAGCAGCGGAGCGTCGCGTGGCGCTGGTGGTCGGCAATTCCGCCTATAAAAACGCATCCACGCTGTCCAATACCATCAACGACTCAAATGCGATCGCAGCGTTGTTCAAATCGATCGGCTTTGAAGTCGTCATTTCGCGCAACGACCTTGGCGTCGTCGAGTTCAAACGAACCGTGCGGGAATTCCTCATCACGGCAGAGAACGCCGACATGGCGGTGGTCTATTACGCCGGCCACGGCCTCGAGATCGGCGGCACCAACTATCTTATCCCGGTGGATGCCCGGTTGAGCCGCGACTACGACGTCGACGACGAGGCTATCGCGCTCGACCGCATCATCTGGGCGCTGCAGCCAGTACGCCGCCTGCGCCTGATCCTGCTTGACGCCTGCCGTGATAACCCCTTTGCGGCCAAGCTGCGCTCGGCAGGCCGCACACCGTCCAGAGGCGGGCTCGCGAAGCTTGACGAAGTCGGGGCCGATACGCTGGTCGCCTACGCCGCGAAAGCGGGCTCGATTTCCTACGACGGCGACGGCGTCAACAGTCCCTATGCAATCGCGCTGCTGAAACACCTTGCCGAGCCTGGCGTCGACATTCGGATCGCACTCGGTCGTGTCCGCGATGCGGTTATCGCCATGACCGGCGGGCGTCAGGAGCCGTTCATCTATGGCTCCCTTGGCGGCGCAACCATCTCCTTGGTGTCACCGTCGGACGCAACAAGAGTCGCGCCGGCGGCTGCCCCAGCGCCACCCCCGGTTCCGGTGCCGACCTTGCCGAAGCCGCTCATGGTCAGTCCAGCGCCGGGAACGCCAACCACTGCGCCAACCGTAAACGCAGGGCTCCCAAAGATGCCCCTTCCGGCTCAGGCGGCGCCCCAGACGACAGACCCTTGCGTCCGCGACGAAGCGAGGCTGGCGCGTCTGCGCGCCAACCCCGCGCCGGAAGAAATCACCAACTTCCAACGCGAGGTCGCATGCAGTCGGCTGCGCCCGCAAGTGCAGCGCCTATTCGAAAGTTATGTGGGCGATACCGCTCTGCCCCCCGGCGGGACTTCGGCACCGCAAACGGCTCCGAGACAACAGGCTCAGAATGAGTCCACCCGTTCCGAAGACGCTTGCACCCGCGACATGGCGCGTCTGCAGACCATGCGCGCTGAACCTACACTTGAGGCGATCACCAAGTTTGAGAACGAATTGGGCTGCGAGCGGCTCCGGTCTCAGCTCCGCCGACTGCGCGAGAGCGTCGCACCTTGATTTTGTCGCTTACGGAACGAATCCGCGGTCGCCCTTCGGTTCTGTAGCCTGAAGCGACGTCTCACGCGCCACATACGGTCAAACGACCATTTGCATCGATCAGGCGCGCCTGGACATTCGGACGGCTGGCGACGATATCCCGTATGCGAGGAATGGCCATCAAGCTGAAGGCTGTCGAGAGAGCATCAGCTTCGGTTGCGCTCGGTGCGACCACGCTGACCGTTCGATAGAGCGACGGACTTAGTCCCGTTGTGGGGTCAAAGAGGTGAGTAAAGCGACCCGCGGCGTCGAAACGGAATCCGGCACCGGCCGTTGTCGCGACGGCGCGGTCGACGAGATCGATCGTCTCGGTGAGAGCGCCTGCTTTGTCCGGATCTGCAAGACCGACACGCCACGGCCCGCCCTCGGGTCGCGGCCCGATTGCGCGTATCTCTCCCATATTGATCAAGCTCGTCGACAAGCCGGCCTTTCGCAGCTTCTCGACGACCTTGTCGGTCACAAACCCCTGTGCAATGCCGTTCAGAGTAATCGCAGCGCCGCGGTGTGCCAGGGCAATGCGATCTGGCCTCACCAGCAGTCCGCGGCGACCGACCCTGGTCAGCACTTCAGCGAGTTGCTCCCACTGCGGACCGTTCGGATCCGGATGCTCCGAAGAAAAGTGATCGGCATAGAGCCGCCACAACGGCTGAACGGTCGGATCGAATGCGCCGCTGGTCAGGTCGGCAAAGGCCAGCGAGGCCTCCAGCAGAGCCACCATGTCCGGGTCCGGCGCAACGAGGATGCCCGTGGAGTTGAGCGTGCAGATCGCGGACTCCTGCCGATACAAGCTGAATTGCTGCTCCAGCCTGCGCACGTCGAGAAGACAGCTGCCGACCAATCGCGCTGCCTCGGCACGGTCCGGATGATAGATCTCCATCGAGACCTGCGCCCCGAGCGCCGAACCATGCCAACGCACGGCCTCTTGCGCCCGAGCCATACGTGAGCCGCTCGCGAGGGCCGAGCCGAGCGCCGTCGCCGTGATTGCAATCATCCGTCGCCGCGAGAGAGTTGGCTTGCGCATCATCGAGGTCCTCAGTTGAGCCTGACATCGCCACGATCATGTTCGACAGACTCGCTTGCCGCATCGCTACCCAGCACGTACGCGTCGGGAATTTCCGTAAGCGTCACGACCCGCCCGCCGTTATCGGCCGCGAACCCATCGGCTGCCGCCCGGTTCCCGAAGGACACTGCCTCCGCCGCCCCCATGCCGCCCTGCTTGCGGCTTTCGATCACGAAGAAAGCTTTCCGCGCGTCGATCCAGTTCGTTGCGCCAGGGTCCTCCCAACTCGTTGCCCGGGCCATGTCCGAGACGTAGATCGCCCGGATGTCACGCGGCTGATCCGGCATCAACGTGAACGCCACAGTATCCCGGACGGAGGTGAACCAGAACGGATCGATGCGGCTCGCCGTGATGATCTGCCCCTTGGGTCCGGGATGCTCCATCAGGTTCATGCCGCAAAAGACGCCCATCGCATCGCGCGTAAGAGGAAGCGGCGGCGGCATGTTGGTGTTGCCCGTGTCAGGATTGCAGCCAAGAAGCAACGCCGCGATGATGATCGCACCGACGGATCTTCGGGTCATAGTTCCCTCCGTGCGAAGAAGGTCGCCGCAAGCCCGAGCGGCGCCACAATCCAGACCAGCAGCCCCAGCAGGAGCGTGGCAATCCCGGTGGTGGCCGTAGCCGACAGCCCGGCCATGCCGGAAAACTGGCTCACATTGAATCCCGTGAGATTCGCCAGACGGTAAAGATCAGTGGGATTGAGAAACAGAAGCCATTCGAGGACCCTTGCCGAGATAATCTGTCCCTGGTCGATCACCAGGATCCCAAGCAGTGCCATATCGAACACCAACACCATCAAAAGCCAGATGCCGACCGACAGGCCCGCCGCGGTGCCACGGTCGCGGACGAGACTGCTGATCAGGTATCCTATCGCTACGAATACAGCCCCAAGCATGATCGACGTTCCAAGCATCGAGGCGAAGGCGTACCAGCTCGCCGCCAGGACAGAGGCGCCGGTGATCGCGAGCGCAGCGGCGGCTGCGCCATAACCGAGGATCGTCGCGAAGGCGAGGATCAGGACATGACCGCAGAATTTGCCCAGGATGACCTGGCTGCGACCGACGGGGTAGCTCAGCAGCAGGATCATCGTGCCCCGCTCCATCTCACCGACCACCGCATCGTGCGAGATCAGAAGTGCGATCAACGGCAACAGAAAGATCGTCAGGCTGGACAGGCTGACCACCACCACGTCGAGGGCACCGGCACCAACGTTGCCGGTCGGAGCGCTGCCGAGGAACGTCAGCGACAAGGCAAGACTGGCGAGCAGCAGCGTGGTCGCCAATACCCAGCGGTTCCGCAGGCCTTCCTGGATCTCCTTGAAGGCGATGACTGCGACTGTCCTCACGCGGCCTTCTCCTGCGTGTCGAGGAAGTGTGCGTAGAGATCGTCGAGGGTCGGTGCCGCAATTTCGATATTCTTGACGCGGGGATCGCTCGCAGCCGCGCGCAACAGATCCATTTTCCCCTTTTCGTCAGCCACCAGCACGGTTCTGCGGCCTGCAGCCGAAAAGGTTTCGTCCGCGATCGGGGCAATGGCGTCATCGGCGCCGGCCACCAGATCGAGCGAGACCCGGATCGGCAACTGCGAGAGCGAGCGCAACTCCGCCAACGTGCCCTGTGCGACCAGCCGGCCGCGATTCATAATCAGGACATGCTCGGCGCGATCTTCGAGTTCGTTGAGCGCGTGGGATGAAATCAGGACGGTGGCGCCACCGTTCCGCAATTCGTTCAGAACTTCGTAGAACGTTTGCCGCAGCGCCGGATCAAGTCCCGTGGTCGGTTCATCCAGCAACAGCACGCGTGGCTGCCCGAGCAGCGCCTGCGCCAGGCCCAGTCGCTGCCGCATGCCCTTGGAATAGGTCCCGACGCGGCGATCGGCGGCATCGCTCAATCCGACGCGGTCGAGCAGCGCCCACGCCGAGGCCGGCTCGATCCTTTTCAGGCGCGCATAGAATGCCAGCGTTTCGCGCCCTGTAAGGGCCGCATTGAACGCGACGTTTTCGGGAAGATAGCCAAGAAGCCGACGCGCCGAAAACTCGCCCGCCGCCGGATTTTGCCCCATCATGCGAATTTCGCCGCGGTCTGCGTGGATCAAACCCAGCATCAATTTGATCAGCGTGGTCTTGCCCGCACCATTGTGGCCGACCAGCGCACTCAGCCGCCCGGGGACGAGAGAGAACGAAACATCACGCAGCGCTCGCACCTTGCGATAACTCTTGTCGACGCCGGTCACGGACACGGTCGCGGTCATCTGAAACTCCGCTCGGGAGAGGGCTTCGGCGGCGGCGCCACCAGCGGATGGCTGTCGACAATGCCGCCGGGATAGAGAGCCGGAAACTGCGCTTGCGCCCAGCGCAAGACCTGCACCGCCGGGCTGTTGATCAAGACCTTGGCGGACGGCGCCGTCCACAGCACGCGGTCGACCAGATCGTTGGGCCGATAAGCAGTGTCGGCAATGCCGTCACCGTTCAGGTCGAACGCAGGGTTGTCGCTCCAGTAGTTGCCGCGGCCGCCCTTGGACCAGTCGAGATCGCGCGTGCCGACGTACTTGACCTGGTTGCGGTTACCGACGAAGGCATTGCCGGAAATCTCATTGCCTTCTGAGCCGGCGGTGAAGTGGACGCCGATGCCGCAACGTTCGAACCAGTTGTTGCGGAACTTGTTGTGGTTGGTGTTGTAGATGAACACGCATTTTTCCGGCCCGCTGCCGACGTCCCGCGTCGGCCGTATGTCGGGCACCATCTCCTTCTCACCGTCCACCCCTTCGCGGCTGACCGCGACATTGTCCAGCGGTCCGCCGACGACCCGGTTACCGTCAATCTCGGCGTAGTTGGCGTAGTTGAACAGTATCCCGTAGTCCCGGTCGCGATCGGAGATGTTGTTGCGGATCACCAGTCGGTTCGAATACATGATGGCGTAGCCGACAGTATTGCGCACGGAAACGTTGCCGCTAACCTCGCTGTCGTTGGTGTACATGTAGTGAATCGCGAAGCGCACCTGTTCGAAGCGGTTGTTGATGAAGCGGTCCTTGCGGCTGCTGATCGTGAAGATGCCGTCTCGACCATAGCGGAAGGTGTTTTCCGCGATGGTGACGTCTGGCGCGTTCCAGAGCGACACGCCATTCCCGCTCTCGCTGCGGCGCCCCTCGCGCAATCCTTCGATGATGTTGCGTTCGACGTGGGATCCCGCTGCGCCGTGAACGTAGATGCCAAACAGGTTTTCTTCCAGGCGGTTGTTTTCGATCACCGTGCGCTCGGCGGTCTTCTCGAGAAAGATCCCTGAATTCATGGCCTGAAGGTCGCGGCCGGATTCCCTGATCGTGATGCCGCGGATCGTGACGTCAGGCGCGGCGACAGTAACGACGTTGCCGGCCCCGCCGCCACTGAGCACGGCGCCCGGTCCCCCGGTCAAAACGAGGCGACGGTCAATCCTGATCGCACCTCGGTAAACGCCGGGCGCCAGCTTGACGACGTCGCCTTCCTGCGCACGGTCCAGCACTGCCTGAAGCGGCTGGTACGCGACAGCTTTCAGCTCAGCCGCGGCAGCGGGACCGAAGACTCCGGCGGCGAGGATCGCCGCCGGAATGAGTCGTTGCAGGAAAAACACTTTCCGTCCTCGCTTCAGACCATCTTGGGCTCGACGAACATGCGGCCCTTCATCTCCATGTGCATGGCATGACAGAACCACGAGCAGTAGTACCAGTAGACGCCGGGCTTATCCGCCGCGAACGTCACCGAGGCCGTCGCCATCGGCGCAACCTCCATCTGGATACCGTAGTTCACGATGCAGAAGCCGTGGGTCAGATCCTCGACGGCGTCGATGTTGGTGACATAGACGGTCACCTCGTCGCCCTGCTTGACCTGGAACGTCTCGAGACCGAACGCCGGCGCGGTCGACGTCATGTAGACGCGAACCTTGTTGCCGTCGCGGATGATCTTGGAGTCGGCTTCGAGATTGATCCCGTCGGCCTTCGCCTGCTTCACCGCGTCGGCGAACATCGGATCGGCCCTGTCCCAGATCGAGATCGGGTTGATCTTGGAGCGATGGACGATCGTTGCGTCGTGCGGCTCGGCGAAGCTCGGACCATCGTGGACGAGAACCATCTTGTCGCCCGATATGTCGATCAGTTGATCGTTCTCCGGCTTCAGCGGACCGACATTAAGAAAGCGGTCCTTGGAGAACTTGTTCAGGGAGATCAGCCACTTCCCGTCGGCCTCCTTGGTCTGGCCCATGGACGAGTGGTTGTGACCGGGTTGATAGTGGACATCGAGCTTCTGGATGATGGGATCGACCTTCTCGCCCTTGAATGCGCGTTTGGCGAGCTCGATGTTCCACTTGCAGACCTGGCTGTCGAGGAACAGCGTCGTATAGGCGTTGCCTCTGCCGTCATAAGCCGTATGCAGCGGCCCGAGGCCGAGTTCGGGTTCGGCCACAACGACGTCGCGCGGCTTGATCTTGTCGTCGAACAACTGGTCGAACAGCCGGACATCCATCACCGTGACGGTGGGTGACAGCTTTCCGGCCGCCACGATATGGATGCCGTCCGGCGCGGTATTCAAGCCGTGCGGATTGTTCGAGACCGGGACGTAACGCGTGTAGGGCGAGCCCTTGCGGCCGTCGAGTACCGGCACGCCGTTCATCTCCTTGAAGTCGCCCTTCTTGACGCCCTCTTCGATCCGCTTGAGATTGAAGATCACGACCCAATCCTGCTCGTTGGCCGTCATCTCGGCGAGGGTGACGCCCTCTTCCGAATTGTAGCAGGTCGAGACCGCGTACTTGCCCTGGTAGTCGGCATCGACGTTGTCGAGGTTGCCGTCGACGATCACCTGCCACGCGACCTTCATGGTATCGCTGTCCAGCGCCGTAAAGATCGAGTGATATTCCTTCGGCTTGTCGAGCACCTTGCCATCGTTCGGGAGCGGCACGCCATCCTCGCCGTTGCAGAACACGTATCCGGTGCGGGGATATTTTTGCAGTCGCAGACCGTGGACCGTATGCTGGTTGGGCAACTCGATGATCTTGTCGCACTTCATGACGTCGAGGCGCACGCGCGCGACCCGGCTATTGGCCTTGTCGTTCATGAATGCAAATCGGCCGTCATAGGTGCCGTCGGTGAACGTGATGTGGGGGTGATGCAGGTCGCCGTTCATGAACGTGCCGCCGCGGTTTTTGAGCAATTCGCGGGTGGCCGGCTGCATCCCTTCGGTCAACACCTTCAGGCTTTCATTGGTCTGTCCCCATCCCGTGGCGCTGCAGCGGTTGAAGACGGGAACGCGCATCAGCTCGCGCATCGAGGGCAGGCCGATGATGCGCATTTCGCCGGACTGGCCGCTGGAGAAGAACACGTAATATTCGTCGAGTTCGCCCGGCGCCACCTCGGTCTTCTGCACTGCTGGACGCGCCGTCGGCGCCTTTGGTGCCGCATTGGTCTGCGCGTCCGCAGCCGCGACGAGGCCGCGGCCGTCGCTCGACAGGCCGACGCCGCCCGCGATGCCTACGCCGGCGGCCGCAGCCGAGGTCCCCAACAAGGTGCGTCGACTGACGGATTTTCCATTTTCGTTCTCACTCATGCTATCCTCCTGGCTCTTCAAGTTGATGGTGGGGTGATGGCTTCTGTACGCGGCAGCGCAACCGGCTTGCCGCCCGCGGTGATGATCGTGCCTGGACCCTTGCCGCCGCTGCGCATCGACTGAGACGAGAGGGCTTCCCGCTTCTCGCGCTTAAGCCGCACCTGGATCATGTGCGGGCAGCGGTGGTCGTCGAAGTAGAGCTCCTGGCAATGCATGCAGTAGATGCACTCATTGACATTGATGTGCCCTTCGGGATGGATCGCCTGTACCGGGCATTCGACAGCGCAGCGCTGACATGGCGAGCCGCATTCTGGCCAGCGGCGCAGCCATTCGAACATTCGGATGCGGCCCGGAATCGCCAGCGCCGCGCCGAGTGGGCACACGTAGCGGCAGAAAAAGCGCTCGACGAACAATCCCGCTGACAGAAGTGTCAGCGCGTAGATCACGAATGGCCATTCGCGCGCGAACTTCAGGACGATCGCAGTCTTGAAGGGTTCGACCTCCGCAAGCTGCTCGGCGAACGCGGTCGAGTACAACGACATCCCGAACAGGCCGAGAAAAATGATGTATTTTAGTGGCCACAGCCGTTCATGAAGACCCCACGGCAATCGATATTGCGGAATCTTCATCGCCTGCGCGACGTTGTTGAGGAGTTCCTGCAGGGCGCCAAATGGACAGAGCCAGCCACAAAACGGACCGCGTCCCCAAAACAAAAGCCCAGCGGCGATCGAACACCACAGCAGAAAGATCAGCGGTGCGGAGAGGAAGTATTCCCAGCTGAATCCTGTCAGTAGTGAATTGGCGAACGTCAGGACGTTGACGACCGAAAGCTGGGCATTCGCGTACCATCCGAGCCACACGAGGATGAACGCGAGGTAGGCCCGGCGCACCCAGGTGTAGACCTGCGGGCGGCGCACGAGCTGATTCTGAAAAAAGAAGATCAGGGTGAGCGCGCCAAGCGCGAGGACCGTCGTGCTGATCTTGACGATGTTGCCTCGCCAGATCTTCATCCACAGCGGTTCATCTTCGGCGCCAGGCGGTATCGCAGTGCTGCGTTGTTCTGCCGTCGATACAGGCGTTCCCTCCGGCATCTTAGCCGGCGAGGCGGCCGACTGCTGCGCCACCGGCCTGATCGGCTCGCGCTTCACGTAGACATCGGGCAGCGCATACCCCAGTTCGAAAGTCACCCATGCCTTTTCTCGCGTGCCCACGACGCGCTGCACGAGCAGTTGCAGCGTCCACGGTTCGGTCGGATCGAAATTGAATTCTGCCGGCACGACAAAAAGCGCGATCTCGGGAAAGTCGGGCGCGCCCTCGGCCTCGAGGCTCCCCAGCCGAGTGTGGTCGCGATCGCGAAAGCGGATGCTATTGGTCTCCTGGATCAACTCGATCCGGTCGAAGATCCCGCCGCGAACGTAGGCGGCTCCCTTGAAGGAGTAGCGGCCAGAACCTGCGACGACGAGAGCCTGCTGACCCGGCTTGAGCTTCGCGGTCAGGCGATCGTATCCGTCGTTGCCGAGCAGGCTGCGGCCGATGGTCGGCACCGCAACGTCGGCGACATAGAGGTTGATGAAGGTGTCGCCGGGGTCCCCTTCCTCGGTACGCGCCGCCGCAGCCGCATTGCCGGATTTCTCGAAAGCCATGTTGACATCGGCAACGGACAGGGCCAGGCGGCGAACGGAGCCGTCACCGACCAGGCTTGGCCAATCGCGGATCTCGCTCTTGCTGGGATCAATCGCTTTGGTGGCTTGAGGAGCCGTGTCGGCGTGCGCATTGCCCTGAGCATCGAGACGACCGCTCTTGATGAGCTTGGTCGCGGACCGGACGATGCTGTCTCCCATCACCAGAACGGTGACCGTCGCGCCACTGACGATGTCGACCTGCGGCGCGGGCACCGCTCCGCGCACGACGGGTTCCATGTCGGTGCCGATCAGCTTGTTGACGGCCTCCAAGATGCGTTTTTCCGGAATACCCACCAGAACGATGGGCTCCTTGTGCTCGACCAGCTTGAGGCCTGTGAGGATGCCTTTCGGACTGATGCCAATCAAAAGCTGAATTGGCTTGCCGGAGTAGCCGGTTGCGTTGGCGAAGTCCGAATTCAGGTAGACGAACCCGAGAAGCTGATCGTCCTTATATGCCGCCGCGATCGCCGGATCGCCTTGCGGCGATCCGAGCCTGTTTGCGCCGGGGACCAATTCGCCCGACTCTGCCTTCGGCAGATACTCGCTCAATCTGCCAGCCGCATTGGCCGGACAGCCGGAGCCGTTCCAGCCGAGAATGGCGAGTGCCAACCCCAAGAACAGACGGATGCCGAGGAATTTTCGCAAGGGCGCCGCTTCCAGTTAGGAGAACGCCGTTGTTCTGAATCCCGCTCCTTGTACCAGCGCGACTGCGCTCGCCTTTGCGCTATCTCAAACTAACGCGATCTGGTTCAGATCAAGCTCTGCAGCCTGATTGGAACCCAAGATGCGCAGCGAACCCCTGTTGGCCGCAGAGCCGCCCGCTCCCGTTCGGAATACCGGTGAGCTCTATGCGATTGCATTGGCTCAGAGCGAAAGGGCTGCGCAGCACTATGGCAAGCTCGCCGCGGCCGGTGACGATGCCTTCGAGCCCGTCCGTTGCGTATTCGAAGTGTTGAGTCAGCAGGAAAACGAACGCGCTGGATTAATCGAAGAAGCCTGCATCGCGGCTCTCGGACGCGCGCCGGCTCAGGCCGATCTGAGGTGGATGCCGGTAGATTTGGTTCCCACGGAAGAGCTTTCCGATTTCAAGAACTCCCTCCTTTCGACCGCCTATGGCGCTTGGGCTCTCGCCGTCAGGCACCGCGAACGTGCTTTCATCTTCTGGACATATGTTGCAGCGCGCGCGGAGACGGGAATCGTGCGCACGGTCGCCGAGAGTATGGCCCGCGAGGCGCTGCGCGACGGCAATCTGCTTCGCCGCGAACGTCGCCGGGCATGGCGGACTGAGCGAAGAGAGGCCCTCGCAGGGGACGCGCCGGAAACCACTGAGCTGTCCTCGGCTGCGCTGCTTGAGAGCCTCCTCCTCCGTGACATCTATCGATGGTCGCAGGACGCGCCCGCGCCGCAGCGAGGACACCTCCTGTCCCTGATCGGAGACGGCTCGCAGGGGTTGATCACCGGGACGAACGACACGCTGCCGCACACCGACGCACTCGACGAGATCAAGCGGCGCGTGCTTCGTCGCGCGGAGCAGCTGTCTTCGATTTATCTGGATGAAGCAGACAATGCCGTCGACCAGTCTCGGTTGGAGCTGGCTCAGCAACTCGCGGCGCGCTCTATCGCTCGGCTGGCGGACCTTCGGACCATCGCATCCCTTGCCGGATGATAGACAGCGAACGTCTCCGACGCTCGCGCTACGACCAAGACATGATAGCCATCCCGGCCGATGTCGAACAACAGCAGCTCGTCGAGAGAAACCTTTCTCCGAGCGCGCAAGTCCATTGCGACGCCAACCCGCGAGCACGTGCCGTGAAAGTTCAGGCCTTGTGATAGACGGTCTGCAAGCCATAGACCGGCGTTGGGATGCCCTCGTAGCGTGCTTTCAACTGTAGCGAAAGGAATTGCGAGTAATGGCGCGACTGGTGCAGATTACCGCCGTGGAACCACAGCCCCTCCTGCTGTGTCGGCTTCCACATATTGCGCTGTTCGCCTTCCCATGGGCCGGGGTCCTTGGTCGTGTTCGAGCCGAGCCCCCAGACCTTGCCGACCTTGTCGGCCATTTCCCGGCTGATGAGGTCGGCAACGAAGCCGTTCATCGAGCTGTAGCCAGTCGCGTAGACGATTACATTAGCGGGCAGTTCCTTGCCATCGTCGAGCTTGACGCCGTTGGGCGTGATTTCCTCGACCTGCCCCGCGGCCAGCTTGACCTTGCCGTCGATGATGAGCTGCGAAGCGCCGACATCGATGTAATAGCCGGAGCCGCGCCGCAGATATTTCATGAACAGCCCGGAATCATCGTCGCCGAAATCGAGACGGAAACCGGCTTTCGCTAGCCCCGCATAAAATTCGGCGTCATCCTCGCGGATCTTGTCATAGACCGGCTTCTGGAATCCGGCCAGGATCTTGTATGGCAGCGAGGCGAAAATCAGATCAGCCTTTGCCGTGGTCATGCCGCCGCGGACGGCGCGCTCGGAATAGAGATCCGCTATCGATGACATCAGCGAATCCGAGCGCACGATATGGGTGGTCGAGCGCTGCACCATGGTCACGTCGACGCCGGCCTCGTATAGGGCGGCGCAGATGTCATGCGCGGAATTGTTCGAGCCGATTACAACTACCTTTTTGCCTTTGCAGCGGTCGGCACCTGGATGGCGCGAGGAATGGTGTTGCTCGCCCTTGAAAGCGTCCATGCCTCTGAATTGCGGCATGTTCGGCTTGGCCGACATACCGGTCGCAAACACGAGCTGCTTTGGCTTCAGCGTGATCTCCTTGCCATTGCGCTCGACGGCGACCGTCCATTCTTTGCGGGTATCGTCCCAGTCGGCGTGTTTGACCGTGGTACCGGTCCAGTAGTTCAGCTCCATGACCTTAGTGTACATCTCCAGCCAGTCGCCGATCTTGTCCTTCGGCGAAAATACCGGCCAGTTCTTCGGGAAGTCGATGTATGGCAAATGATCATACCAGACCGGGTCATGCAGGCAGAGCGACTTGTACCGGTTGCGCCAGGAATCGCCTGCGCGTTCGTTCTTCTCGGCGATGATGGTAGGCACGCCAAGCTGACGCAACCGCGCTCCGAGCGCGACGCCCCCTTGGCCGCCGCCTATGATGAGCACATAGGGCTGGGTCTTGATGCCGAGCTGCTCGGTCTCCTCGTCGCGCAACTCCTTCCACGTCTTGGCGCCGGGATTGACTCCGTGCCGGGCGCCGAGCGGGCGGGTGAAACCCGCCTTTTCCTCGTGACCTTTGAGCTCGACCATCGTCGTCAGAAGGGTCCAGATCTGGCCGTTCTGGAGGCGGATCAAGCCGTAGCCGCGCGCGAGTTCAGTCTCGAACGAGATCCAGCACTCGGTTACGCCGCCGGCTTCGGTCGCGCTTTCCCCATCGGCGACTTTCCAATCGCGCGGCTTTGTGCGCTCAAGGCAAGAGCTGAGCATCTCCCGGACCTGATCGCGGCCTTCCAGGGTCTTGATATTCCAGGTGAAAGCAACGAGGTCGCGCCAGTAGCATTCCGAAGCGAACATCGCTGCGGCGGCATCGAGATCACCTGCCGCAAGAGCCGCTTCGAATTTGTCAAGAAAGACCTGGACGCGCGCGTTGAGCGTGGTGTCGAGCATGACTTCCTCCCGGCGGGTCGATTGGTATCCCTCTGTGTTTCTTGAAACTAGCTTATCCGAATTATCGAACGAATCCACACTTGCGCAGTTCGGGAAGCGCCTCAATAGAGCGTGAAGGGCATGATGAAAACTGGATCACATGGCCAACCGCCCCAGAGCGCAGCGGGACCATCGATTCCGTGCCAGATCCGTCAAATGCACGTGCAAGGCGTCGAATCACACCAAAGCGCATGAGATCGGGATGAATCGTCATCGCGCTTTAGGTCATTGTTTGAGCATGATCTTCTTGGAAAACCGCTGCACGCTTTTCCGGATCATGCTTTAGTTTCGCGAACTGAGTATCATTCCGAGGTTCGCCCTTCCGCGAACGGAATTACCGACCGAGCATCTTCTTCACGCCGGCCAGACCGACGCGAAGGAACGGATCGGAATGAATGTAGAAGTATCGCACGCCCTGCTCGAGCCAGGACGGCAATTCGTCCGACGTCACAAGCGTACCGGCGACCTTGCACGCAGCGCGAGTCTTCTTCACGGCAAAGCCGACCCGCTCGGTGACGGCTTGCGGCCGCGGCTGACCGAATGGCGGCGCTGGCGGGTACCCCATGTTTTGAGAGAGATCGCTGGGGCGCGCGCGCGACATCATGTGGGCTGAGCATCACCGCACGTTCGTTTTGCAACGGGGGCCGTGCGCGATTGTCCATGATCGGAGTATCGGTCTCGCCCGGCAGGATCGTGTCGCTTGGATGCCCTGATTGCGGTACGTGTTGTGCAGGAAGGTCATGAAATTCTTCACGCCGGCCTTGGCCGCGCCGTAGGCAGCACCTCCGAGCAAGTTCGGATTGACGACCGCCAGCGAAGAGATGGTGATGATCGTGCCCTCCTTCTGGGCGATCATGCCCTCCAGCACAGCCTGGGTCAGGTTGAAATTGCTGGTCGGCGGCAATTTCGTCAGCGGGCGGATCAGGCGCGCCGCTTGTGGCGCTCGATCAGCTGGTCGGCCACGTCGCTTAGATCATTGCCTATGATGTGCGGCTGCGGGCCGACGCCCAAGACATCATTGCCGATGCGCTTGATGAGGGCTGCTTCCCAACCGGCCGCGACCGCACCGAGCGTGTCCCAGGTGTGACAGGCGATCAGGCAGAGCTGAGATGGACGGACACCAAGTTCCTTTTCAACATAGCCGTAGGCCTGGCGCGAGGGCTTGTGATGCTTCACGCCGTCCGCGCTGAACCGCCGCTCGAACAAATCGACAATGCCGCCATGCTCGAGCTGACGGGTTTGCACCTCGAGCAAATTATCCGTGAGCGTGAAGAGCTGGAACCCGGCGCCACGCAGCTTTCGCAAAGCGCCCGGCACCTCCGGATAGGGCGGCATGGTCGAGAATTTTTCGGTGAGCTCTCGCTTGTCCGCATCACTGATCTGGATGCCTTGCGTATCCGCGAGCATCTTCATCACGGCCGCACCGATGTCGGTGAACGGTACATAACAGCCGGCCACCGTGAGCGCCGCCGAATACATGATGAAGTTGGCAAACCAAAGCCGCATGTCCCGCTTGTCGCCGAAGATGCGCTCAAAGGTCGGCTCCATGGTACGAAGGTCGAGCAGTGTTTCATTGACGTCAAAGACGATCAGTGGAAGATCGGACATGGTCAGCCTCCAATATTGCGGTGACCCGGTTAGATCGACTTTACCTCACCGGCGTCGATGCGGATCTGCGCGGCGGCGTGCAGTTCTGCGTGACCGGATGACCGCTCATCCTCCAGCGCCGCACGTGTCACATCTTGCTTGAGCAGGTAGAACGACGCGGCGAGGAACAGAACGTCCTTCATGAGGAAGCCGACCGGCAGGGTCATGATCGGAAATCCACCCGCCTCAGGGGCCCAGCCATCTGGCAGAAAGGGAATGATGCTCGTGGTGCCGACGAAAGTTACGATCGACCCGAGCGCCCCCAGGATGCCCAGCCTCGAGCTCCAATAGCCAAGGAAGATGAGACAGCCGAAGATCGTTTCGGTCGTCCCGAGGAAGTAGCCTGCGCCCCGCACGCCAAAGGCCGGGATCAGCCAAAAGACGACGGGGCTATGGCTGATCAAAGGCACCAGCATCTCAACGGTATACTGGTTCCATTTCTGGACGCTGAATGCGAAGAAGGTAAAGACCATCGCGGCACGAATTAGATGACGGTCCAGATCGCTCCGGAACGGAATGGTCCTCGAAGCATAACGAACAAGCTGGCTCACCTGCTTCATCATGTCGTTCCTCAACAGCGGCCACGGAGCGGACTTTTCCAGATCCTCGTCAGCCCAACGTTCTCATTCAACCGACCGCAACCGACTGCGGATCGCAGCGATGAAGCTGATTGGACATCACTAAGCCGCCTTTGAGCTGGTCTGTTGCACCTCGCGAGGAGGCACGACCGAAAATAATGCGCCGAGCCCTTCAGCCATTGTTGGATGCGCAAGAGCTGCGCCAGCCAGGCTGGAATACGGAAGGCCTGCCAACACGGCCATTTGTACGGCCGCCATGACCTCGCCGGCAGCGGCACCAATCATCGTAAAACCGAGGATGCGGTCGTCGCCGTCGCCGACAAGTGCCTTCATAAAGCCCTGTGTCTGATCAGTCGCCTGCGCTCCGAGCACAGAGTCCATCGGCAGCTTTGCGACACGAGTAATGATACCTTGGCGTTCCGCCTCTCCTTCGCTCAGCCCTATATGGGCAAGAGGCGGATCGGTGAACATACAATACGGAATCAGCCGGCCGCGCGTGCTGCGACTTGCTCCCGCCAGATTGTCGCGTACGATTCGAAAGTCGTCCTCAGATATGTGAGTGAATTGCGGACTGCCCGCGCATTCGCCTACCGCCCATACATCCGGCGCACTCGTTTCCAGCCGATCGTTGACGCGAATGAAACCGCGCGCGTCCAGCTCGACGCCGGCCTTATCCAGGCCAACTTCAGCCGTATTGGGAATACGCCCTGCTGCTACCAGGATATCGCTGCCATCGATTTGCTGCTCTCCCGAGGGGGTGCGCACCACGACAGAAACTACATCTCCGGATCGCCCGCTTACCCGAAGCAGCTCGGCCGCGACAAGAACTCGAATAGCTTCGCTGCTGAGAATGCGCCTCATCTCCTCCGAGACGTCGATATCCTCGCGAGCCAGGAGTTGAGGACCGGATTCGATAATGGTTACATCGCTGCCAAAGCGACGATAGGCTTGTGCAAGTTCCAGCCCCGAATAGCCCCCGCCGATCACGATCAGGTGTCGCGGTAAATAATCAAGCTCCAGAACCTCCACATGCGTGAGCGGCCCAGCCGCTCGAAGGCCCGGAACGTGTGGAATTGCCGCGTGGGTTCCGACATTGAGGAAAACCTTATCGGCCGCGAGTTCGCGCGTGCCTCCGCCGTTCAAATTCACTTCAACGGTTTTCGGCGCGATGAAACGTCCGCTGCCCGTGATCAGTTCTGCGCCGCTCGCCTGGTAGATCTGCATGTGCTTCGCAACTTGGCGCTCGACCATCGCGCGCTTGCGCTGACGAATCGTTGCCATGTCGACAGTGACGTTATGGGCCAAGGTGCCGTATTCGCCGGCCTGACGCGCGACATGCGCGACTTTTGCGCTCGAGATCTCATTCTTGGTCGGCATGCAAGCAACGTTGGGACAGGAGCCGCCGATCCATCGCCGCTCGACCACCGCGGTTTTGAACCCTGATCGGGCCAGGTGCCAAGCCAGAAGCTTGCCGCCGGTTCCGCTGCCAAGGATGAGGGCGTCCAATTGCTCTAGGTGAGGCATGTGCTTCTCCGCTGATGCGGGCCTTGCGTTGACATCGCTACGCTGCCTTCGATCTGGTCGCATCCAGGAAATCGCCGATGGCTTTTGCGATGTCCTCGCAGTGCGTCTCCAAGGCGAAGTGACCTGTATCGAAGAAGCGTATGTCGGCGAGCGGCAAGTCGCGTTTGAATGCCTCCGCCCCTGCCGGCAGGAAGAATGGATCGTTCTTACCCCAGGTTGCCAAAAATGGCGGCTTGTGCTGGCGGAAGTAAGCCTGGAATTCCGGATACATGGCGACATTGCTCTTGTAATCGCCAAAGAGATCGAGTTGCACGTCATGAGCGCCGGGACGTGCCAGATAGAAATTGTCGAGCGAATAGCCATCCGGAGACACACGCGATGTGTCGGCAACACCATGGGTGTATTGCCAGAGCGTGGTCTCCGGCGAAAGAAAGGCCCTGAGCGCGGCACGGTTCTTCTCCGACGGGTCCTGCCAGTACGCGCGGATCGGGATCCAGCCGTCGCTCAGCCCCTCCTCATAGGCATTGCCGTTCTGCGAGATGATCGCGCTGATGCGCTCGGGACGGCGAACCGCCAAGCGAAAGCCGGTGGGCGCACCGTAGTCGAAAACGTAGATCGCAAACCGCGACAGACCGATCACTTCCGTGAAGCGCTCGATCACGTCAGCCAATTTAGCGAAGGTATAGGAAAAAGTGTCGCGCGGCGGCGTGTCGGACTGGCCGAAGCCGGGCAGGTCCGGCGCGATCAGGCGCAACCGATCCGAAAGCATGGGAATGAGCTCGCGAAACATGTGGCCCGCGGACGGAAAGCCGTGAAGCAGCAGCAACACCGGCGCGTCGCTTCTGCCGGCCTCTCGGTAAAACACATTGAACCCGTCGACATTGACCTTGCGGTATCTGAAAGGCGCCATCGGATTCTCCTACCTGCAAATTCGATCTCCGCGACCGATGCTTCGTCGCGAGCCTGGCCGTAACCGATCAGTTGCCGGCGACCGACTGGACCGCGTCATGGATGATGTCGATGACAGGTCCGGGAGCCGTGACGATCGGCGTGTGGTCGACGGCATGCGACCTGATCTTCGCTTTCATGCGCTCGGCCATGAAATGCTGCGTCGCTGGGATGATCATATGATCCTGCTCCGCGAGCATGAACCACGTCGGAACGTCCTTCCATAACGGACGCCCTGCCGGGACCGTGATGCACGCCAGCGAGATGGGCCGCTGCACCGCGGCGAGCACCGACCGATCTTCCGCCGAAGCGTTCGGCGCGAAAGATTTGGCGAAGGCATCGTCGGGCAGCCAAATCAAATTGTTGGCGTCCGGTGCAAGCTTCGGCGCCAGCGGATGCGGTTCCGCGCGATAGAACACGTCCTCGACCTTCTCACCCTCGTCCGGCGCCAGTGCGGCAACATAGACCAGCGCCTTCACTTGCTCGGGCCGCGCCAATGCAATGACGGCACCCGCATAGGCATGTCCGACCAGGACGACCGGTCCGGACATGCGCCCGATGCTGCGATTGAGCGCGGCAACGTCGTCGGCAAGCGACGTGAGCGGCAGCGGCGCCGCAGACGCCTTCACGCCGCGGGCCGCGAGGCCGGTTATGACGCGCGCCCAGCTCGATCCATCCGCCCATGCGCCATGAGCCAGCACAATGCCCACATCCTTTGTCGTCATCCGACTTCTCCCGGCCACGCGCCCTAGGCGTCACCTGCAGCCCATCCTTCCCACCCAGCCTCATAAAATATTGATTTTGCTTACAATCCTTCCATCTGGAGCAATCGATCATCTGTTACTTTCCCAAGGGCCCGGCAAACCCTAAGACCTTGAAGTTAGGCGGCCGTCGTTGGAGCAAGCGTTGGAGAAATCATGGAAATGGCCACTCCGGCGGACCATGTGCTTTTGCTGGGACCGTTGCAGATCATCCGGAATGGGGCGGAGTTATCCGAGCCGCCTTCGCGCAAGGTGCGGGCGCTCCTTGCCTATCTGGCGATGGCGCCGCGTCCGGTCACCCGCGAAAAACTCTGCGAGCTGTTCTGGGACGTCGCCGATGATCCCAGAGGCGAATTACGTTGGTGCCTTTCCAAGCTGAGGTCTCTGGTCGATGGACAGGCGACGAAGCGGCTCATCGCCGACCGCAGGCAAGTCAGCCTCGATACGGCGTCGCTCCACGTGGATGCCCTCGCCGTTGCGCGCAGTGCGCAGAGGACGCTAAGCAGTCCCTCGCCGAGCGACCTTCGCTCGCTACTGGCTTTGTTTCGCGGCGACTTTCTCGAAGGTCTCTCGATCGAAAGGGCCCCGTCGTTCGAGAATTGGCTCGCAAGCCAACGGCACCGTTTCGGTCAATGGCGCCAACAGCTCCTCGAACGGCTCATCTTCATCCTGCCTCCGGAGAACGATGACCGCATCGCATTGCTGCGTCAGTGCATCGAAATTGCGCCGTTCGACGAAGCGGTTCACATCGAGCTCGTTCGCACGCTGCTTCGCCGCGGGCTTTATGCCGAGGCCGAGCACCAGATCGACGCAGCGGTGAGGCAATTCCAGACCGGAGGCATCGATCCGGCATCGCTCAAGGCCGTTCTGGCGGCGGCACAACGCTCGGGTTCGAGGCCGGCCAGTGTCAGTTCGGCCGGCGTCGCGCATTTCGAGCCGCCGACGGATCAGCAAGCGGTGGCCACGAATAGGCCGACGCTGCTGCTGATGCCGTTCACAGCGGCGCAGGAAAACGTTGCGGATGCCGACAGCGTCACAAGCGACATCATCTTTGGTTTTGCCAAGCTGCGAAGCATCCGCGTCATTGCCCGCGGTACGGCTTTTTCGCTGCGCAGCCAGACGCCCTCGACGGCCGCCGGGATTGTGAACGCGCAATATGTTGCGTCCGGCCATCTGCGACGCGACGGCAGGAAATATCTTGTCTCGGTCGAGCTCATCGACCCCAAGAGCGATCGCATCTTCTGGGTTGACGAATTCAGCTGCAACGCCGTCGATTCCTTCGCTGCGCCTCCGCTGCTGGCCACGCGGATCGTCTCGGGTCTTGATGCGGAAATTCACGTTATCGAACGCAACCGTGCGCTGCTCATGCCGCCTGCCTCGCTCGACGCGTGGCAGGCGTACCATCTGGGGCTCTCCCACATGCATCGCTTTACGAGCGAGAGCAATCGAGAGGCGCAGCAGTTCTTCACCAGGGCAATAGCTCTCGACCCGACCTTCTCGCGAAGTTATGCGGGAATGTCGTTCACACATTTTCAGAACGCGTTCCATCTGCACGTGCGTAAGTCCGAACACGAGATTGCGTCGGCGATCGAAACTGCCGAACAGGCCTTGCAGGCGGATCCCAGCGACCCGGCGGCACATTGTGCGATCGGCCGGGCGCTATGGCTTGCGCACGCGCACGACGGCGCCGTTGGCGAGCTCAATCAATCGATTCGCTTGAGTCCCAATTATGCGTTTGCTCACTACTCTATGGCCTTTGTGCAATGCCAGACCGGCGATCCCGGGTGCGCGATCGACGCAGCCGACATCGCAGCGCAGCTCAGCCCGCTTGATCCGATGATGTTCGGGACGCATCGAGTGCGAACGTTCGCCTTGTTGCGGCTCGGCAAGATCCAGGAGGCCGCGGACTGTGCGGCGCTTGTTGAACGGCATGCCGGCGATCATTTTCATGCACATGCCGTAGCAGCGCTGACGCTTGCGGCCGCTGGCCGCATCGAGGAGGCCCGAGCGGCACGTCAACGCATCAGTGCGTTACGTCCGGACTACAATTTCAGGCAATTCACCGAGGCGCTACATATGCTCGACGATCTTACGGGCATCTACCAAAAGGCCGCGAAAGTGCTGCAAATCCCGGATTGAGCTTGAGGACAAACAAGGCGGCTCATTCGATCACCTCGTCGGCGCGCAACACCGTTGAAAGCGAGCTGATTGTCCGCCGGAAATTCGAGAGCAGCGGCTGGGTTCCGTGGACAGAGGAGGACATACCGAAGTATCGCGCGCTGTGACCGCTCGGCACCGCGGCGGGGATGGCGAAGATGTCGTCCCATGATCAAATCGAGAACATCGCCGCTCGGGCAATGCCAACGATCAGAACAGAATAGTGACCTTTGAAAGTAACGGGCGAAAGAAATCCTGAGATTTCAATGCCAATGGTGCGCTCGGAGGGCGGTCGTATTTGCAGCGATTTCAATGGGTTACCAGCAATCGGTGAGTTGAAAGGTGCATTTGAAAGCTAGTGGTAACTTTCAAAAACTCTCGTTGATGCAGACCGCCCCGTTCTCAGCATAGATCATTACGTGCCGGCGCCGCAGTGCCTCGGCCATAAAGGGGCCCATTAGATTAGGAAAGATGGCCTGCGCCCCCTGCGTCCCGAACGTAAATAGCGGCCGAAAAGATCAACAAAAACAATGAAACTCGCTCGCGATTGACCACCTTTATCGCCGTTTGTTCACGGCGTTTCGGTGGTCAATCGGTGGTCAGCTCCCGATCTCCTCTCACCGCAACCATCTCGGCCCTATTCGACGGGTGGGGGTTCGAGTCAGGGGAGCGCTACCTACGTTCCCCCCGACCGTGTTCCGCGGATTTTACGGTGTCGGTTGCCTAGGAAGTGCCCCCAGCCTTCGCACGGGGCTTTTGGTGCCAACGGGTTTGGGGCCGCGTAACGTAGCTCATCCCACAGCCGTATGTGGCCGCCTCATTTGGCGGCCTCGCGGCCGCGTGAGCCGAAGCCCTCCCAACGAGCCAAGTTATCCCGGTTGAGCCGAGCGCCAAGGTAGTCGCCGTCGCGCCGCGTCGATTAGCCGACGGCGCGGAACGGAATTGACGATACGCGAAGCTTTGGTTTCAAGTCGGGATGTTTGAGGAGGTCAAGCATTCTCAAAACAGATGCATGGGCCAATGGTGACGAAATGCTGGGTCCAAGTATTATCCGGTCCGTAATTTTAGAGAGCGACAAATCGTCGGCAGTTAGCCCGGGGATCGGCGAAACCTTAAATCTCAGTTTCGGTTCAACACCGCGAGAACCGATGAAATAATGAAACATTGATTGTAGCTTTTTTTCTCGGTCTCGATCCGGCAAATACACGATCCGCCACTCGTCTTCTTCGATGAAGCCGCGATGCTTGGTGAATAAAGCGAAGATTTTTATTCTTTCGAATAGCGCATGAGCCGCGACATGAAGCTTCTCATCCGGGATGTTTGCCGCCGCCAATAAGACCTCGAAAGTCGAAAGGGTCTTGCGAAGCCAGTCCAATCGGGCTTGCGTCGTATCGTATGATACCTGAGCGATGATAAGGGGCGTTGTGTCAGAGACGTTAATTTGAGCTGTGTCAAAGACGATGCATGCGCCATTGCCGTTCGCTCCGTATCCCCGCCACATCGACAGCCGACCGTCGTTGTCGTCCCGGGAATGATTGGACAGACAGAAAACGTACGTGTCCAAGATGTGCTCGTTCGCAAACTGATTGAAGCAATGCGTAAAGTGGTTCTTGAACAACAGCGCTCGCTCTTGCGTTTTGCATGCGTCCACCAATCGATGGCTCGCCAAAACAATTTCGTTGGCTTGGAGTATGCCGAAGCGTACCTCCTCAATATCATTCATAAAGAGCGGATTGGAAAACCAGACTTCGTTCGACGCGAGTATTTTTTCTAGCGTTTGGATCGTAGTATAATGCGCCAATAGTGGCTTCTTGGCCCCGAAGGTATCCTCAGGCCGCAAAATCAGCCCACAGTGGTTGGAACCTTTGCATTATCTCATGCTCGTCCATACTTCCCCTCCGCGCCGGACTGATTTCCGGCATGCCCGTACTTAGTGCATCTTGCGAGCGCGGTCAGTTATCACTTCAAGGTTGGCATGCCCAGGGAGGGGTGGAATGCCTCAGCCTCCTGCGACTTCTTGGGTCGGTATCCAGCGCCTTGCCCTGACTGATCCGGCCGGCCATCCTGACGCCATGGGCACAAAATCCCGCGACAGGCTCTACAGCACGTCGGTCCGCATGGCGGGCGCGCGGCTGAAGCGCGCCGGGCCGCCGACTAGCTCGCCTGCGAGGCTGGACCAAGCGCATGCCGGCCTTCAAAGGACCAGCGCACCCCTTGCCTACCCTGGGCGATGCGCTCAATGCGGGTTACCTCTACCTCGAAGTCCGGTGCCTTGGCTGCGACACCAATCAGGCCATCGCTCTCGACATCGTGCGGCGGCCGAAGACGACGCCGATCCATGAGCTGGAACGCTATATGCGATGTAAGGACGGTTCGGAGGTGCGGGCTATGGGAAACAAACAGAACGTCTGATCGCGAGCGGCCGCAAATCGGGCGCTCCTCGGGCAAGGTGCTGACGCCAGCTCCAGGCAGAGCCGTTTGAAGTGTGTGTAGATCCCGCCCCATGGCCGCGGATCGGACTCTCGCCTGCACCAAGCCGTCAAGAGTCGCCACCGGGAAATTTCCCAATACCGAATCGGCCGGACTGGCGGATGATCTCGAAATGAAATCATCGAAGCCAAAGGAATGGACTGAGGCTGAGCGAAAGCGGCTTTCGGCGATGGCACGGCGGCGCGTCGGCGCGCCGGAAATTGCGGTAGCCCTCGGCCGGCATACCGGGTCGGTGAAGCGGATGGCGCGGGAGATGGGATTGCTCCTGAAGAAATGACCTAGCGCAGCGCCCGGAGAAGCCAGCGGTGCATTGTTGGCGCTCGAGGAGAACGGCCCCGAGAGCGTTGCTTTCGAGTACGAGGTTCTGGAGTAAGCCGAGAGTGAGATAGATCACAGGCTTTTCCCTTCCTCCGCTGCAAGCTATCGCTTTGCGGAGGCTCAAGCCATGATCCAACAGTCCGCGAGGTTTTCTACCTCGCATATCATAATCGTCTGCCTGGTGGCCCTTGTACCTGTAACGGCTACCGCCATCGCTTGTGGACCGGAGCGCTTCAGAACCAAATTTCATGCTGTGCTTGAAAACACGACACTGGCGGGCGCTGCGATAGCCGGCTTTGAGCGTTTATTTCATGGATTCGACCAGTGAAAGGGCCCGCGAGCCTGAACCGGCGAGCCCTTCTGCAATTCCTAGCCTGATGCACACGCCCCTACCAAATCATGGAAAGAAGGCTGAGCAGGCCAATCAAGGTCAACGCCCACACGAGCGAATGGGCGATCCACGGCCGGTAACGCGGCATAATCTGCCTCGCTCGGAAACACTGCGCGTCACCAGCAGGCACCGAGGCGGCAAACCTCTATTGATCTAGCTCAATCGAAGAAGAGCAGAACGGATACGGCGGCGACCGTGAGAACCCCTGCTGCAACAACGATCGAAGAAAATATGCGGTCGTTGCTCATGCCCCAACGGTATCCCGAAACTGCCGATCCGGCTATGCGCTCTGTGCCTGTGCGCGTGTCACAAACCTGTGGCACGGCTATTGCTATTCAACAATCAACTGGGATTTCAGAGCTCAGTTTGAGAATGAAACGCTGCCGGGACCCGTATTTCGAGCCCGGCAGCGTATCGTTTCGAGACTAGCGGGACAGCCGGCGGGCGTGAGCAGCCAGCCGCTGGCGGTTGTGCTTCCTGTGCGATCGGCGCCGGCGCTTCATGGCACCTCCACCAGCTCACCATGCCAGCCCTTGTAGTAGCTGGCTCTGAACTCCTTCAGCATCTTGGCCAACTGCCAAACGGCAAACGTGGCCAATTCCAAGTCGTGCAGTTTGTCTTCCCTCGCCACGCAACGCATGATCAGTTCGGTCGCAATCTCACCCATCCGGTCGACGTCGCCAACCGTGCCCTCGAGATCGCGAAATGCCTTGGAATGAATCTCGTCGGTCTCCTCCTGGGTGAACGGCCGTGTGGGCAGCGGGAATTCAACGATGTTGCTCATGCCGTCCTCGCTTTTATGCTGTGAATCGGTGGGAGCTTCGTCGGGAAATGCCAGCCGCCGCGGCGGTTGCGCGGATAGGGCTTGCCGATTGTCGCGGCCGTAGGCGTCCCATGCCGCCAATGCCTGTTCGTCCACAACCTCAATCAGGTCGCCCGTTGCATGCTCTGTTCTGTTCTCTCTGTTCTCGTCGTCGGGATGTATTTTAAACGTGCTTAAGGGTGGCGTGCTATGCACGCGATCAGCCTCGATCATGGGAATCCAGATCCTTCGTGGTTGAGGTTAGAGCCTGGGAGAAGTTGCACCTTCCCCTAGGCTCGCTTTTTGTGTACACAGATAATCATGAGCAAGCAAGACAAAACTGTACACAAAAAGAGGATGGGTCGGCCGCCGGGTGTCAAGTATGGCGAAACGATACCGGCTCGGTTCGAGCTTGAGACAATGGTGCGCCTGGACGCGTGGGCGGCGAAACATGATGTCTCTCGCTCCGAGGCCATCCGCCGGCTGGTCGAGCTCGGGCTGAAGGCGAAGAAATGATCCGGCGCGCCGCCATTGTCGCGCTCTGCCCGGCATACTCGGCATATTGGGCTGCACGATATGCGCTGTTGCAGCCCACATGGCCGCGCAAGCTGGGCATGTTCGTGACGTTTCTGCCGGTGATCGCCGTTATAAGCCTGCTCTGGCTCGGAACCGGAATCGTGCTCGGCGGCCTCGTTCGGGCGGCACTCCTTTAAGGAATCCCTTCCGGGGGCGCTTCGGCGCGTCCGCGGCCACGACTGAGGAAATCGCGGATTACGCTTTCGCCCATCTTTTGCGCGCGATCGATCTGCAATAGCTTGAGAACAGCGGCACCCGAAGCCGGGACCAGTACTTCTCAAACTGCTCCCCCGGAGGCGGCACGTGCCGTCCCGTGCTGGTGACGTCGGAGAGGATACTTCGACCATCGCGCAAACCTACGAGACGTAGGCGAGCAACCAGAAGAGACACGGGGCTACCCGAAGCGGTACGTAACGCCGAAGGTAGGCCGATGCGAGCACATGAACGGCGGCGATTTACCGTTCCGATGGCGGCCAACTCCTCACCCTATGGGTCGAGGCGCGCCCGACCCGGAGGGCTGGCTTTGAAAAAGCCAACACACCGTGTCGACGTTCGCGTGAACGTGAATGTTGCCGCATGCCTTTGGGCAATTGTGGCAATTATCCACTGTTTCATTTGAGCGGAACGGGAGGCTTCGGCCTCCCGTTTTTCCTGGGCTAAGCCCACACCCACGACGCGCAGTAGGTCTGTTGGGCTCCATGCCGCTAGGGATCGACAATTTGCCGTCGCGCGCCGGGCCCGCTTTGATGGCGGCATGTCTCGACCAGTCCGCCGCGAGAACCGCACACCGCCCGACCAAGATCACCTTCGGCCAGATGCGCGAGATGGGCGTGCGCGGTGTCCTGGTGTACTGCGCCGACTACCGTTGCAGTCATTTGGTGACGCTTTTTGGCGCTGGCCGGATGAGGTGCGGCTATCGGACATCGAGCCACGCTTCATCTGCACTGCCTGCGGGCGCCGCGGTGCCGATGTCCGACCGGACTTCAACTGGAATAAGCTGCCTGCTCCATCCATGGGTTATCGCAACACGACATGAGGGCGGTTTCGACGATCCGATATGTCTTCGTGATGCCGTACATTCAGGTGCGAAACCATCGACCCCCACGGCTCTCGGCTTCCTGTGCGAGCGTAAGCCACTCGGCGGCCAAGCGCTGCCACTCTTCCTTGTCTAGCGCGCTAGTCGCCTTCTCCGCCAGATGGAGGCAATCCTCGGCTTCCTTACGGAAGAGTTTTGCGTCTGTCACGGCCATCGCGCAAGGGTAACGCACAAAACAGGGCGAAGTTGGAGGCACTCGCCTGAAGGTTCACGTCAGTGTCCTGGCAAGACGCGGGAAAGGCTCGCCGATGCACACTACGTGTTAGACCGGTCCTGATGCTCTTCGATGGCAAGTTCCAACTTGGTTGCGAGCCCCAATAGGTTCGCGGAGAGATCAGCAAACAACTCCTTCTTCGATTGGTCGGCTGCGTGGCGCCTGCTGATAAGCGCGCACTCCTCCGCTTCGGTGAGGAGTTTTTGTAGGTGGGTTTGCATGTCGTGCATGGCTGTACCCTTGCGGCACTAACGTGCTGGCACGCCAGCGTGTCGCGGAACTGACGTCCCTCATCTTCAATGGGCCGCCGGGTTGGTCGTTCCTAAAGCGAATTAGGAAACACGGGCAGAGTCTTCGGGAGGATCTCGCGTGCGATATGACACCAATGCCGCGTAGTCCGCATACTTGAAGAACAGCTTAATAGACGGCGAGGCTGTGATCCTGAGTGTCGACGGCATCTCCGATTTCAACGCCCTGCACTCTCACAAACACGACCACGAGGTGCAGCTTTGCGCCTTCGATGTCCTCGCGATGGACGGCGATGACCTGCGCAAGCTGCTACTACACGTGCGCAAGACGAACCTGGAGCGACTATTGGCGCGCCGGCCGGACGGCATCACCTTGGCGCCTTTCGAGCGCGGGGAGATCGGGCTGGACCTCTTCGGGGCAGCGTGCCGGGTGGGACTTGAAGGTTTGGTTTCAAAGCACCGCGATCGGCCATACCGCGGCGGCCGGCAAAAGTTCTGGGTCAAGGTGAAGAACCGCAGCCATCCTGCGATGGAGCGCGAGTTGTGACGCGTGCCGTATAGTGCCTTTGCTATTAGGAACACTCTCGCAAGCCGATGCTTGAATGATTGTTATGTTGGTTCTTTCACAACGTAAGGCTCTGCGGCAGGCACGGCTCTACGGGCACCTCGTCGAGCGCAACGACATGATCTATCACCCAGGAGCCTTTCATCCACTTTGTGCGAAATCGTTCGTGGTCCGCATGGTCGAGGGCGGCTGGCTGACAAAGAATGGCGATCGATATGAGCTGACCACCAAGGGGCGTGAAGCGCCGGACTGAACTGCCGACTATGGAGCACGAGCTATGACGGATGATCGGCGGCCCGGGTATCCGACACGGCCACCCGAGACGGATGCCGCAGCAGAGCCTTCGCAATCGCAAGCGCGCCGTTCGTATCGCTGCCTGAGCAATCGGTCAGAGTGAAAGTAGCGACGGCTGTTTGCTGGCGCTGGCGAATTCACTGGCGTGTTGTCGTCGCGCGCAAAAAAATCACAGCGCGGCTGAACTACGATATTGCGGGAAGGTTCGCATTGTGCGTTAAATGAACACGTTGCGGACTTGCCTGCTCGCGCAGGCAACGCGACCACTCTTCCAAATCCAAATGTCTAACAAAGTCACCCCTTGAGGGAGGGAATACCTATGGCACCAGACGAACCCGATCAGACCACCCCGAGCGTGGAGCCAACCGCCGAGCCGACGCCTAGCCCGGCCATCGAGGTCGCGCCCGAGCAGGAGCCCGCCGTCTCTGCGGAGCCGGTCGAGGCCGTGGCCGAGCCCGAGCAGGAGCCCGTCATCTCTGCGGAGCCGGTCGAGGCCCCAGCCGAGCCCGTAGGCGAGCCGCCGGCCGAGGGCGAGCAGCCCGCGTAACTGATTGCGAGGAAATTTGCGAACTCACCGGGCTCGGCTGCGCGGTTTGTCCGGCGGCTGAGCCCGCTTTGATGCAACAGTTCGATTTTCGATGGCTGGCGCGACGGGCCTGCGTTGCGATTTTATTGAGCTTTCCCCGCCGCCAGCAAAGCAACTGTTCGAACAATGCCGCAATACGAACAAGCCGGGCGTGGCCGGCAGCGGTGGCGCGGGCGAAGAGGGTTGGCTCCCCATCACGATGCGCCACCGAGACTTTATTGAGTGCTCATGAGGAGCCTCTACTCATCGCTATGTCGTAGATGGCGTCGCCATACGGTTGTCTCGCCCCGCCGCTGACCAACTCCAATTCGTTATCGCCCAGTGGTCTGTCACTCAGGGGCTTGAGTTCCCGATCCGAGGTTTGACTGCTGTTAGGGGATTCGAACATTTGCTACTCCATTGTGTCCGGCGAGCCATTTCTCGCCCAACGGGCAGCGTAGCAAACTAGAAATTTCCCAAACGGTGAGGTGGATCACAGCCATTGCCGTCGTCCTTCGTCCAATTTTCGACCCCCGGCGCCGCGCTAGGCGGGGCCGCGATATTCAAGGAGACGCCATGAATGACTATAAGGTAGACGCGCTTGCCACACACGAGCTTACGCTCGACGAGATGGATAACGTCGCCGGTGGTGGAGCCACATTCGCCCCGCCGCACGGCGACACGAACCCTCCGCCTCTGCCGATCCAGTGGGATAATCTGAAGGCAGCTCCGCCGGTGCTCTACTAATTTGAGCGAAAGGCCTGTCGAAACCGCGGTAGTTGCCAGCGGTTTCGGCGGGCCCGCAGGTAAGCGAATCGGCGCCAGCGTCCGGACGAGAGTCTGCCGCCTTTGGGACGTGCCGATGGCCTCTCAGAATGTCTGTTTATCGGGGTAGGCGGTGCGGCTACTACGGCTGTCGGCAAATGGTCCATACGGGCCGTACTCTTCCTACGGATGGTATGGGCCACCCAGAGAGCCCTGGCGAGGTCGTTGGTGGCATGACCATGAACACGACCACGAACATTGGGGCCGTTACGAACACGAACGTGAATACGAAGACGAGGAGAAATCTCCTCAGGATGTCGTTCACAAGAAACGTCGAATGCAGCCCAGCGGTTCCCGCCCGCCAATGCGCAACGCCCGAAGTGTGCACTGGCGAAGTATATGTTGGCGAACTTGAGGCCAACGCACACAGCAAAAGTTTTAGCATCTTCATAGTTGTTAAGGTTCTATTCAGGGCGCGCACCGTGGACTAAACGGGCGCGGGAGACAGCTTGTATGAAGACCGCATTTTTCGCTCTGCTGACCATCTTGGCCCTGACGCTTCCGGCCGGGGCCGCAGAGCGTCGCCTTGCTCTCGTTGTTGGAAACGCCAACTATCAAACCGGCTCTCTGCCAACGCCCGCCAATGACGCCGGTTTGGTCGCACAGACGCTGCAAGCGGCTGGGTTCGACGTGACCGGCGCGCGCGATCTTGACCAGGAATCCCTGCGACGTGCATTTAGGGATTTTCTGGATAAGTCATCGTCGTCAGGTCCAGATACGGTCGCTTACATCTATCTGTCGGGATATGGGGTGCAGCTCGAGGGCGAGAACTATTTCGTTCCCGTCGATGCTCGAATTGCGAACGACACGAGCGTATCCGCCGAAGCTCTGAGACTTTCAGACTACATCAGACCGCTCTCGGCGCTGCACCTGAAGACTGTGGTGATCGTCCTGGACCTGGCCCGCGCCAATCCTTTCGCCAGCTCAGGAAATCCGTTGACCGGTGGGCTGGCGCTGGTCGAAGCCGAACCTAGCACGTTGATTGCGTTCAACGCGGCGCCCAGCACCATCGCACCCGACGAAGCGGGGCCTTACTCTGCCTACGCGCAGGCCCTTGCGGAAATTTCGCGTGAAGGCGGATTGTCGATCGATGACGCATTTGCGCGGGTCCGTTTGCGCGTCAACCAGATCACCAATGGCGGGCAGGTGCCTTGGCATGCCTCTAAGCTGCAAGCCCCGATTTACCTCTTCGAACGCGCGCCGGACGCGCCGCCACCTCCGGTGACCGCAGAGCAAACCGCATCGATTCGGCAGCGGCCGATCCGGGATTTCGACGCGCGCGAAGCCTACCTTGCCGCGCTCGATCGAGACACGCTCGAGGGCTACGAAGACTTTCTCGCAACCTACCCGAACGATCCGATGGCGAGGCGCGTGCGCGCGATCGCCGCGGCTCGGCGCGAGGCGATTACCTGGCGGCGCAGCAGAACCACCGACACACCGCAGGCCTACTGGTCATATCTGAGACGCTACCCGCGCGGCGCGCATTCCTTCGATGCGCGAAGGCGTCTGGCCTACCTGTCGGCCGCGTTGGAGCCGCCGCCCAGCTTCGCGGTCATCGATTACGGCCTGCCGCCGCCGCCGCCCGATGAGATCGTCTTTATCGACCGGCCAGTCCTGGTATTTGCCGATCCCGAGTTCAGCTTTGCGCCGCCGCCGCCGCCTCCGGTCGTTTTCCTGCCGCCGCCTCCGGTTTACTTCGTCGATCTGCCGCCGCCGCCCCCGCCAGCGTTCGCTTTCGTGCTGCCGATTCCCGAGTATCGGCCGGTGCCGGTGTGGGTGGCGCCGCCGCCGCAGATCGAGGCGCCGCCAAGCAACATCATCTACAACAACATCCACAACACGGTTGTCATCAACAACACTACCAATCTGGTCACGATCACCAACCCGCAGGGCCAAGCCCAGACGGTTACGCCGGCCGTTGCCGCCGCGCCACCGCCTGCACCGCCGGCGCCTGGACTGCCCCCGCCGAGCCCGCCGCCTTCGCCACCATCGCGAGCCGGCGTCGCCGCAGTCGGTGCAGCAGCGGCTGCTGCCGTTCTTGCACCCACCCTGCCCCCCTCTGTCGCCACACGGGCGGCCGTAACACCCAATCCGCAACCCGCTCCGCCGGCCAAACCTTTGGCTCCGGGCGGGGTCATTCGCACGCAACAGCCACCGGCGGCTCCACCAACTACTGCTGCGCCGACTGCTGCCGGCACGCCGTCCCGTGCACCAACTGCGGCTGGTACGCCGTCCCCTGCACTAGCAACTCCTCCGCCTGCAGGCGCCAGACCGGGCGCAGCCGCGCCGTCTGCGACCCCACCTTCGCCTTCTCGGACGCCGGGCGCGGAGGCATCGCCACCTGCCCCCCGGGCGCCGGCGGGACCGGCAGCGCCCAGCCAGGGCAAGCAAATCGGACAGCCGCTTCCCGGTGCGACTGGAGGTCAGCCGCTGCCGCAGACGACGCGGCCCACTGGTTCTCAGACGCCAAGCGCGACCACGCCGGGCGGGACAAAGGCCGTACCAGGCCCATCGCAAAGCCCTACCGGCAATGTACCGCCACAGCCGCCATCGACTGCCGCGCCGAAGCAAGGCCAGGCGCCATCGCCGGGCATCTCACCGAGCCCGCAACCGCAGGCACCTTCGCCGGCTCCGACGGCGCGTCCTGTGACGCCGCCGCCTGCTGCGCAACCGACACCGCCGCCGCCACCTGCTGCTGCGAAGCCGGCACCACCGTCGCCACCACCTCCTGCTGCGAAGCCGGCACCGCCGCCTCCGCCGCCTCCCGCTGCGAAGCCGGCACCACCTCCGCCACCACCTCCCGCTGCGCGACCGGCACCGCCGCCTCCGCCACCACCTCCTGTTGCGCGACCGGCACCGCCGCCTCCGCCACCACC
>NZ_JBANAZ010000054.1:0-67978 GCF_059803455.1 Bradyrhizobium sp. UFLA05-108
TCCAGCCAGCATGGTGAATCAGAAGCAAGCTGATTTGGGAATCCCAAATCGATTCAACCTAACCCCATCCCGCTTTAATCCCCATATCCGCGCAACCGCTCGACATCGAGGATGGTGATGCCACCATATTCGAGCCGCAGCAGCCCCTCCTTCTCGAGCCGGTTCAGCGCGCGGTTCGCGTTCTGCCGCGACATGCCCGAGAGTGCGCCGATCTCCTCCTGCGTGATCTCCAGATGCGTCTTGGAATCCGGATAGAGGATCGGGTTGAACAGCGAAGCGATGCTGCGAGCAAGGCGTGCGGTGGCGTCCAGCGTGCGGTTGACCTCGAGCATGCCGATGAACTGGCCGAGCCGCTCGTTGAGCTGGCGCACCAGGAAGCGGTTGAAGCCGACGCTGTTCTCGAACAGCCACAGGAAGGCACTGCGCTCCATGAGAGCGAGACGGCTGTCGCGGAGCGCGACCACTTCGTAACGCCGCGGCTCGTTCTTGAGCACGCTGCCCTCGCCGAACCAGGCTCCCGCGGTGAGCCCCGCCAAACTCGTCTCCTTGCCGTCGCGCGATACCCCGCCCATCCGCGCGAGCCCACTGACCACGCCGGCCCAATAGTCGAACTTGTCGCCGCGCATGAAGACGGTCTCGCCGTTGACATAGGATTTTTCGATGATCCCGGCGCGGGCAACCTCAATCTCGCGCATCGTGAGCTCGCGCGACCAGGCGGCGACGCGCTTCAACTGATCCTCCGAAATCATGATCCCAAGGCCAACCGCACCGTAACGTCACCCCGCCCGATTGCTGCACCGCAGCAAGTTCGCATCGCTCGCCCTGCGGCAAAAGAAGCAGTCCCCACCCCCGCGAAAAACTTTGCCGACGAATTGTCAGGCGCAAGACATTTCAAAATAGCGCTTTACCCTATTGAGGACCACCTCTCGCGGTGCGGCTTTTGTTCCCAATGGGGACAACGCCGCATCGCGTGATCGGGCCGGGACCATCGGCTGCATGGTTTCGTCCGAACGGCCGATATAGGATCGGCCCAAGGAAATGGACGAAAGAGCGCAAAAGCGCCGTCGCCGGGGAGGGAATTATTGGTGGCAACCAGTCTTGAAGTGCGCGGCGTGTCCTTGCGGTTCGGCGGCGTCCGCGCGCTGACCGACGTCAGCTTTTCCATCAAGGACGGCGAACTGTTCTCGATCATCGGCCCCAACGGCGCCGGCAAAACCTCGATCGTGAACTGTATTTCCGGTCGATACAGGCCGACCGAAGGCCAACTGTTCTACCAGGACCGCGACATCACTGGATTGACGCCGAACGCCCGCGCCTCGCTCGGCATTGGGCGCACCTTCCAGAATCTCGCGCTGTTCCATCATATGAGCGTGCTCGACAACATCATGGTCGGCCGCCATCACCTGCTGAAGAACAATTTCATCACGGGCTCACTGTACTGGCTGACCGGCGCGCGCAAGGAGGAGCTCGCGCACCGCCGCAAGGTCGAGGAGATCATCGACTTTCTCGACCTGCAATCGGTTCGAAAAGCGCAAGCCGGCACCCTGCCCTACGGCTTGCGCAAACGCGTCGAGCTGGCACGCGCGATGGCGCTGGAGCCGCGCCTTATTCTCCTCGATGAACCGATGGCCGGCATGAACTTCGAGGAAAAGGAGGACATGGCCCGCTACATCGTCGATCTCAACGAGGAGTTCGGGATGACGGTGGTGATGATCGAGCACGACATGGGTGTGGTGATGGATATTTCCCACCGGGTCATGGTGCTGGATTTCGGCCGCAAGATCGCCGAGGGCGATCCGGCCGCGGTGCTGGCCGATCCCCATGTCAAGCGCGCCTATCTTGGCGAAGAGGACGAGGTGCTGGTCGATCCCGACGACAAGCCCGCGGCCCCGGAGTGCGCGGCATGATGGACTATGCGGGACGCGTCGCGCAGGCCGACACCTATCCGAAACTGCTGCGGCTGAATGCGAAGGAGCATGGCAGCGAGATCGCGCTGCGCGAGAAGGATTTCGGGCTCTGGCGTCTCTTCACCTGGAGAGACTACCAGAGCCGGGTGCGCGATTTCGCGCTCGGCCTCGTCGAGCTCGGCCTTGGGCGCGGCGACGTCATCGGCATCATCGGCGACAACCGGCCGGACTGGGTCGCCGCCGAAGTGGCGACCCATGCGATCGGCGGTCTGAGCCTCGGACTCTATCGCGACGTGCTGGATGAGGAGGCGTCCTATCTCCTCAACTACGGCGAGGCGCAGCTCGTCTTCGCCGAGGACGAGGAGCAGGTCGACAAGCTGTTGGGGCTAGCCGATCGCGTGCCGAAACTGAAGCACATCATCTATTCCGATCCGCGCGGGATGCGGAAATATGACGATCCGCGGCTGATGCCGGCCGAAAAGCTCGCCGAGCTCGGCCGCGCACGCGCGGCGCGCGAGCCGGGGCTTTACGACAAGCTGGTGGACGAAACCAAGGGCGAGGACGTCGCGATTCTCTGCACCACCTCGGGCACCACGTCCCATCCGAAGCTCGCGATGCTCGCCGCCGGCCGCGTGCTCGGCCACTGCGCGACCTATCTCGCCTTCGATCCGAAGGGGCCGGACGACGAGTACGTCTCGGTGCTGCCGCTGCCGTGGATCATGGAACAAGTCTATGTGCTCGGCAAAGGCCTGCTCTGCCGGATGAAGATCAATTTCGTCGAAGAGCCCGACACCATGATGAACGATCTGCGTGAGATCGCGCCGACGTTCGTGCTCTTTGCGCCACGCGTATGGGAATCGATCGCTGCCGACGTCCGCGCCAAGGTGATGGACGCGACGCCATTCAAGCAGCGGCTGTTCGATCTTGGCATGAAGACCGGGCTTGCCGCGCTCGCGCAAGGCAAGCATTCGGGCCTCGCCGACATGATCCTGTTCCGCGTGTTGCGCGACCGCCTCGGCTTCACGCGGCTGCGCTCGGCTGCCACCGGTGGTGCCGCGCTCGGGCCTGATACCTTCAAGTTCTTCCAGGCGATGGGCGTGCCGCTGCGCACGCTCTACGGCCAGACCGAGCTGCTAGGGGCCTACACACTGCATCCCGACGGCAAGGTCGATCCTGACACCACCGGCGTGCCGATGGCCGACAGCGTCGAGATCCGCATCGACAACGCCGACGTCCACGGTGTCGGCGAGATCGTGGTGCGGCATCCCAACATGTTCCTGGGCTACTACAAGAACCCCGAGGCGAGCGTCGCCGACATCAGGGATGGCTGGATGCTGTCGGGTGATGCCGGCTATTTCAACGATAACAGGCAGCTCGTCGTCATCGACCGCATCAGGGACCTCGCAGAGACTTCGCGCGGTGAACGCTTCTCGCCGCAATTCATCGAGAACAAGCTGAAGTTCTCGCCCTATATCGCGGAAGCCGTAGTGTTGGGTGCCGGCCGCGACGCGCTCGCGACCATGATCTGCATCCGTTACTCCATCATCTCGAAATGGGCGGAGAAGAACCGGCTCTCATTCACGACCTATAGCGACCTCGCCTCGCGGCCGGAGGTCTATGCGCTGCTCCAGAAGGAAGTCGAGACCGTGAACGCGACGCTGCCGCCGGCACAGCGCATCTCGCGCTTCCTCCTGCTCTACAAGGAGCTCGACGCCGACGACGGCGAGCTCACCCGCACCCGAAAAGTGCGCCGCGGCGTCATCAACGAGAAGTATGCGGATATCATCGACGCCATCTATCGCAGCGACGCCAACATCCCCGTCGACGCCGTGATCCGCTTCCAGGACGGCACCACCCAGCGCGTCCGCACCACGCTGCGCGTGGTGGATCTGGACGCCGGCGCGCATATGGCGGAGGCCGCGGAGTGAGCCAGGACGCGCGCACCGCAGCCCCTCGCCTCTCCCCGCTTGCGGGGGGAGGCCGGAGCGCGTCAGCGATCCGGGTGAGGGGGAGCCTCTCCGAGGGCGGTCGCGATGGTCTCGAGAACGCCCGCCAAATTGTGCGAGACCTCATTAGCACCTCGCATGCGGAAGCTTCCCCTCACCCGCCGCGCTCCGGACGATGCTTCGCATCGCTCGGCGCACGTCGACCTCTCCCCGCAAGCGGGGAGAGGCGAAAGGTCCAACGTACATGAACACCGCCTTCCTCTTCCAGCTTCTGGTCAACGGCCTCGTGGTGGGCACGCTCTATGGCGTCGTCGCGATGTCGTTTGTGCTGATCTACAAGGCGACGCAGGTCGTCAACTTCGCGCAAGGTGAGCTCTTGCTGGTCGGCGCCTGGGTGTGCTGGGCGCTGCTGGCGAAATATCAGGTACCGTTCTGGATCGGCATGCCGATGACGCTCGTCTTCATGTTCGTGTTCGGCATCGCAATCCAGGTGCTGATTCTCAGGCCCATGATCGGCGAGCCGATCATTTCGGTGATCATGGTGACCATTGGCCTCTCCACGGTGTTCCAGGCCGCACTGAAATGGATGTTCGGCGTCAACCCGCAGCCGTTCCCGCGGGTGTTCGAAAGCCAATCGGTGAACCTGTTCGGGCTTCAGATCCAGACTGTCTACATCATGAGCCTCGTGGTCTCGGTCGCGATGATGATCGGCATGGCCTGGTTCTTCCGCGCCTCCAAATACGGCCTTGCGATGCGGGCCACCGCGTTCAATCAGCAGGTGGCGCAGTCGCTCGGCATTTCCGTCAAAAGCGTGTTCGCGATGGCCTGGGCAATCTCGGCGACGGTGTCGGCGGTCGCCGGCGTCGTCGTCGCCGTGGTGAACGGCGTGTCGTCGGGGCTGGCGGCCTACGGCATCAAGGTGTTTCCGGCGGCGATCCTCGGCGGGCTCGACTCCGTCGGCGGCGCCGTGCTCGGCGGCATCATCATCGGGCTGCTCGAGAACATCGCGCAATATGTCGACAGCCAGTATCTGCACTGGGGCAATCTCTACGAAATCGCGCCGTTCTACGTCCTGATCATCGTGCTGATGATCAAGCCTTACGGCCTGTTCGGCACCCGTGACATCGAGCGGATTTGACCATGGCCGGCCCCGCCCTCATCCCTGCTGGTGATTTCCGCACGACCTACGCGGCCGACACCACGATTTTCCCGACCAGGACCAGCCGCAACTTTGCGATTGCCGGTGTGCTCCTTCTCTGTCTCGCACCGCAATTTTTCTCCGGCTACTGGCTCAGCATCCTGATTCAGATCGGCATCTTCTCGATCGCGGCTCTCGGCCTCAATATCCTGGTCGGATTCACCGGCCAGATCTCGATCGGGCACGCCGCCTTCTTCCTGCTTGGCGCCTTCACCTCGGCCTATATCTCCAACAACGCGCCGATCCCGGTGTTCTTCGCCATCCCGCTCGCCGGCATCGTTACTGCGCTCGTTGGCCTGATCTTCGGCATTCCGGCGGCACGGCTGAAGGGGCTCTATCTCGTCATCGCGACGCTCGCGGCGCAATATATCCTGCTCGACTTCTTCTCGCGCGCTGAATGGTTCTCCGGCGGCTCGGTGCCGGCCAGCGCCGAGCCGTTCTCGATCTTCGGCTATACGCTGCGCGGCGATAAGCAATATTTCTACGTCGTGCTGGCTTACGTGCTCGCGAGCTACATCCTCGTCACCAATCTGATGCGCACGCGCGACGGCAGAGCGCTGGTCGCGATCCGCGACCACTATCTCTCCGCGGAGATCATGGGCATCAACCTGACGAAATACCGCACGCTATCGTTTGCGCTCGCGGCCTTCTTCGCCGGCATCGCGGGCGCACTCTACGCTCATTACCAGCAGGTCGTCTCGCAGGAAGGTTTTGGCATCGAGCGTTCGATCTTGTTCCTCGCCATGATCATCATCGGCGGCACCGGCTCGATCATGGGCACATTGATGGGCACCGCCTTCGTCGTGCTGCTGCCGGAATCGATGGAATGGCTCAGCCTGCATCTGAAGGGCGGCGCGATCGACCATGCGCTGTCGCTCAACACCAACATCACCTTCCTGCGCGAGATCGCGATCGGGCTCATCATCATCGCGTTCCTGATGTTCGAGCCGGATGGGCTCGCGCATCGATGGCGACAGATCAAGGCCTATTGGAAGCTCTACCCGTTCTCGCACTGAGCGCGGGCAACTCGACCAAAACGATAACAGGAGGAACCAACCGATGAAGACAAAATCCCTTTTGAGCACCGCATCGCTCGCGCTTGCGCTCGCAGCCTTTTCGGCCGCCGCGCAGGCGCAGATCGCGATCGGTCACCTCGCCGACTATTCCGGCGGCACGTCCGACGTCGGCACTCCTTACGGCCAGGCTGTCGCCGACACGTTTGCGTGGATCAACAAGAACGGCGGGATCGGCGGCAAGCAGCTCAACCTCGACACCAACGACTACGGCTATCAGGTGCCACGCGCGATCGCGCTGTACAAGAAATGGTCGGCGCCCGACACCAAGGTCGCGGCGATCATGGGCTGGGGCACCGCCGACACCGAGGCGCTGACCGGCTTCCTCGCGCAGGACAAGATCCCCGACATGTCCGGTTCCTATGCCGCAGCGCTGACCGATCCGGAAGGCACCAGCGGCAAGGCCAAGGCTGCGCCTTACAATTTCTTCTACGGCCCGACCTATTCGGATGCGCTGCGCGCGATGCTGGTGTGGGCGGCTGATGATTGGAAGGCCAAGGGCAAGACCGGCAAGCCGAAGTTCGTCCATATGGGTGCGAACCACCCCTACCCGAACGCTCCGAAGGCGGCCGGCGAGGCGCTGGCGCAGGAGCTCGGGTTCGAGGTGCTTCCGCCGCTGGTGTTTGCGCTGACGCCAGGCGACTACAGCGCGCAGTGCCTGAGCCTGAAGTCCTCGGGCGCCAACTACGCCTATCTCGGCAACACCGCGGCCTCCAACATCTCGGTGATGAAGGCCTGCAAGTCGGCCGGCATCGACATCCAGTTCCTCGGCAATGTCTGGGGCATGGACGAGAACGCCGCCAAGACCGCAGGCGACGCGGCCGATGGCGTGATCTTCCCCTTGCGCACTTCCGTGAGCTGGGGCGGCGACGCGCCCGGCATGAAGACGGTGATGGAAATCTCGAAGATGTCGGACCCGACCGGCAAGGTCTATCGCCCCGTGCATTACGTCGCGGCCGTGTGCTCGTCGCTGTACATGAGGGAGGCCCTGGACTGGGCCGCGAAGAACGGCGGTGCGACCGGCGAGAACGTCGCCAAGGGCTATTACCAGAAAAAGGACTGGGTGCCGGCAGGCATGGAGGGTGTCTGCAATCCCTCGACCTACACCGAGAAGGATCATCGCGGCACGATGAAGGTCGACCTCTATCGCGCCAAGGTGACGGGTGCGACCGACGGCGACCTCAACGACCTCATGGCCAAGGGCACGATCAAGCTCGAGAAGGTGAAGACCGTCGAGCTGCCGCGCAAGCCGGAATGGTTCGGGTGGTGAGCTGTACTGCTGCCATCCAAACAACTGTCATCCCCCGCGAAAGCGGGGGATCCAGTACGCCGCGGCTTCTCAGGAAGCGTCTGGCGTCTCTGGAATACTGGGTCGCCCGGTCAAGCCGGGCGACGACAGCGGAGAATGAAGAGACATGACCCAAACCATCGAAGCAGCGCACTCAACGCCAACCGTCGTCGCGCCCGCGCCGCTGCTCAGCGTGCGCAACATCGAGGTCGTCTACGACGACGTCATCCTGGTGCTGCGCGGCCTCAGCCTCGAGGTGCCCAAGGGCGCGATCGTGGCGCTGCTGGGCGCGAATGGCGCTGGCAAGTCGACGACGCTGAAAGCGATCTCCGGCCTGCTGAAGACCGAGGACGGTGAGGTCACGCGCGGCGAGATCATGTTCGACGGCGACCGGATCAACGGCATTGATCCCGACAAGATCGTCCGCCGCGGCATCTTCCAGGTGATGGAGGGCCGGCGCATCGTCGCCGACATGACCTCGCTTGAAAACCTCAAGCTCGGCGCCTTCACCCGCAGCGACCGCGAGGTCGATTCCGATCTCGACATGGTCTTCAGCTACTTCCCGCGCCTGAAGGAGCGCACGGGCCTCGCCGGCTATCTCTCCGGCGGCGAACAGCAGATGCTCGCGATCGGCCGCGCGCTAATGGCACGCCCGAAGATGATCTTGATGGACGAGCCGTCGATGGGGTTGTCGCCGCTCCTCGTGAAGGAAGTGTTCGCGATCATCAAGAAGATCAATCGCGACCTCGGCGTCACCATTCTGCTGGTCGAGCAGAATGCGCGCGCCGCGCTCTCGGTCGCGAGCCATGGCTACATCATGGAACAGGGCAAGGTCGTGCTCGACGGCACCGCCGACGAGCTGCGCGACAACGAGGACGTCAAGGAGTTCTACCTCGGCGGCGCCGGCGACCAACGCAAGAGCTTCAAAAACCTCAAGAGCTTCAAGCGGCGCAAGCGCTGGCTATAGCGTTTTCAAGCGAAGTGGGAACCGGTTCGCGTGAAGAAAACGCGTCAAAACAAAAGCGCTTCACCCCAGCACTTGCTCGGCTTCCGTCACCGCGCAGAGGACATGATAGAACGACGACGCAGGAATTGTCTCGACGAGCGAGTTGCCGTCTCGGTCGAACTGATCATACCAGCCACCCCTCACGGGATGGCTGAGATAGTGCCGTTCCAGCCGCACCAGCGCCGTGCGCGCCTTGTCCGCTGCACCAACCTCGCCGGATTCAGCCTGCGCGATCCACGCTTTCGCGATCTCGGTCTGCGGCCACAGCCGCCGGGAATGCCGGCGGATGTTGCCGTCGACGTCGGCTTCGTCGATGAGGCAGCCGGTCGCGATGTCGTGACCGCGCACCGCCGTCTCCAGCAGCTCACCGCGATAGCGCCCCGTCGGGCAGCCAGTGATGCGCTCGAACCCTTTCAGAAGCCAGACCCATTCGGCCTGGTGGCCGGGCTCGACGCTGACCGGCTCGATCTTCGACCAGTCCTCCTCGAAATATTCGCCAAGCGCACGCTTCTGCTTGTCGTAGAGATTGGCGAGGAACAGCGCGAAGAACTCGCCGGCGCGGTTCTGGAACGACAGGTCATGCGTCGCGTCAAAGCATGCGATCATCGCCTCGAACAAATGCATGTGCGGATTCTGCCGGCGCGGCATCGCCATCGGCAGGCTCTCGTGAACACCGCCATGCGGCGAGCGCAGATGCGCGTCGATGAAGGCGAGCAGCGCGTCGATCTCGGCGCGAACCTGCGCGTCCTTATCCAACGCGTAGACGGTCGCAAGCGCGAGCAGGACGAAGGCGTGGTCGTAGGCATCGCGCTTGCCGTCCAGCACGGTACCTTCCGGCATCAAGCGATGCACATAGCCCGGGCGGCCATCCGGCGCCTTGGCGCGCGCCAGCATGTACTCGAGACCCTTCAGCGCGATCGCTCGGCCTTCCGGATACCAGCCCATCTGCGCGGCCTTGGCATAGCAGTAGATCTGGCGGGCCTGCACGAACACCCGGCGCGGCGCGGCGCGATCCGCCGAGCCATTCTTGTGCAGACGGTCGATGAAGCCGCCCGAGGCCGCATCCCAGCCCTCGCCCGACCACAACGGCAGCGCCTCGTCGATAATCCGCCGCTTCAACCTGGCGACGACATCGGCGGCCTCGTCCGTCGTGATCCCCTGTTCGTTGGCCATTCCACTTTCTCCAGCTCCGGCTGCCGCCCTGATAGCGACGCGCGCGAGGCGGCGCAACGGATGCGAACCAATTGAGGACCAGCCATGACCACCCACTACGACGCCCTTGAGACGCGCGCACTTGACGAGCGCGAGGCCGAGCTGTTCTCGCGCCTGCCGGGCATCCTGCACCATGCCATGGCCGCACCAGCCTATGCCGAGCGCCTGAAGGGCTTCGAGCCGGCCTCCGTGACCTCACGGGCCGCGCTGGCGCGGCTGCCGGTGCTGCGCAAGTCGGAACTGCCCGCCCTGCACAAAGCCTCCCTGCCCTTCGGCGGCTTCGTGGCACACCCGCCCGGGGCATTCGCACGGCTCTTCACCTCGCCCGGACCAATCTTCGAGCCGGAGGGAACCCAGGCCGACCCCTGGCACGGCGCGCGAGCGCTATTCGCCGCGGGCTTTCGGCCCGGCGACATCGTGCTCAACACATTCGGCTACCATCTGACGCCCGGCGGCTTCATTTTCGACGCCTCCGCGCGGGCGCTCGGCTGCGCGGTAATCCCAGCGGGCCCGGGCAACACGGAGGCGCAATTCGAGCTGATCGAGGCCTACCGGCCGATCGGGTATAGCGGCACGCCGGACTTTCTGAAGATTTTGCTCGACGCCGCAGCGACTACGGGGCGCGACGTCTCCTCAATCAAGCGCGCGCTGGTCTCGGGCGCGGCGTTTCCGCCTTCGCTCCAGGCCGAGATCACAGCGCGCGGCATCGACGCCTACCAGGCGTTCGGGACCGCCGACCTCGGTCTCATCGCCTTCGAGACCGAGGCCCGCGACGGCATGGTCGTCAATGAGGACCTGATCATGGAGATCGTCAAGCCAGGCACCGGCGATCCCGTTGCGCCAGGAGATGTCGGCGAGATCGTGGTGACCTCGCTCGACCCGCATCATCCCTGGATCAGGCTCGCGCTCGGCGACCTCACCGCGGCGCTGCCGGGCAAGAGCTCCTGCGGCCGCACCAACATGCGCATCAAGGGCTGGATGGGTCGCGCCGACCAGACCACCAAGGTCAAGGGCATGTTCGTCCGCCCCGAGCAGATCGCCGAGATCGGCAAACGCCACCCCGCACTTGGCCGCCTGCGCCTCGTCGTCACCCGCGAGCGCGAGACGGACGCGATGACGTTGAAGGCCGAGACTGCGGCGGTAAGCGAGGCGCTGCGCGAGGAGATCGCCACCACGCTACGCGCCGTGACGAAGCTCGGCGGCAATGTCGAGCTGGTGAGCCCTGGCGCGCTGCCGAACGACGGCAAGGTGATCGCCGACGAGCGCTGACACTCGCTTGGCGCGATCACGGCGCGCGACAGGCCTCCTTAGCATATCGCTGTCCAGCACGTCAGCGCGGTGAATTCCTGAGCCCGATCATACCCCTAAGCCGGTCCGGCCTGGAACCTTGCATCGCCCCGAGGGCTACCGTATTAGCAGGTTGACCCGCGCCCCGGTTGCGGCTGCGGAATCGACCTTTTCCGGACCCAAGAACGTGCTTGAGCGAACACTCGTCACCATCGCCGAGACCGATACGATTGAGGAGGGCTTTCGCCGCCTCAACGCGAACATGCTCGGTATCCTCTTTGCGCAGGATGCCGGCGGGAAGATCGTCGGCGCGGTGACCGACGGTGACATCCGCAGGCGGATGTTGACCGGCATCACCATCCACGACAGCGTCGCAGCCTGCATCAATCGCAATTTCGTCTGGGCGCGTGCCGGCGGACCGCGCGAGCAAATCCTCAAACTGCTCGACCAGCGTGTCCACGTGGTTCCGATCCTCGACGCCGAGGGCCGGCTGGTCGACGTGTTCAGCCGCGATCTGTTCAACCTCTCGGAAGAGAGCGAGGTGTTCGCGCGCGCCCGTTCGCCAGTGCGAATCAGCTTTTCCGGCGGCGGCACGGACCTCACCCACTACTTCGTGGCGAACGACGGCGGCGCGGTCATCAACGCCACGATCAAGATGTACGCCCATGCGACGCTCAGGCGGCGCAGCGACGCCCAAATCCGGATCTACTCGCACGACTTCCGCTGCACGGTTGAAGCAAACAGTCTCGCCGAGCTCGGCGCGGGCGGCGATCTCGCCTTGATCAGATCGGTGATCCGGCTGATCAAGCCCACTTACGGATTTGAGCTCGAGGTCTCCGCCGATTTCCCGGTGGGCTCCGGGCTCGGCGGCTCCGCCGTGGTGTCGTCGGCCATCATTGGCTGCTTCAACGAATTCCGCAGCGATCAGTGGGACCGCCACGAGATCGCGGAGATGGCATTCCAGGCCGAGCGCCTGATGCTCAACATCCCCGGCGGCTGGCAGGATCAATACGCCACCGTGTTCGGCGGCTTCAATCACATGGAGTTCTCGTCAGACCAGAACACCATCGTGCCGCTGCGCCTCGATTCCAACATCATCGCCGAGCTCGAGGAGAGCCTGGTGCTCTGCTACACCGGCTCGGGTCATGACTCCGGCGCGATCCACCGCGATCAGAAGGCCCAGCACGAAACCTCGGATGCAGTCGCCGCCGCCGCCAAGCAGAAGGAAGTGACACGCGAGATCCGCAAGCATCTGCTGCGCGGCCGGCTTCTCGAATGCGGCCGGCTGATCGACGAGGCCTGGCACGCCAAGCGCAAGATGAGCTCCAAGATCTCCTCGAACGAGCTCGACGATATCTATGACTTCGCCAAGTCGCACGGTGCCGTAGGCGGAAAATTGCTCGGTGCCGGCGGTGGCGGTTATTTCATGTTCTTCGTGCGCCCGTTCGAGCGCTACCCGCTAATCTCCGCGCTGGAGCAGAAGGGCCTGCGCTGTGCACGCATCATGTTCGAGGAGAACGGCCTCAAGACCTGGAAATCACGCTTCCCGGCCCGGCCGGCCGACGAGTGAGACGAGATTGTTGATGACTTCGCCCCATAAGACCGCCCCGATCCGCATCGGCAAACGCCTCGTCGGCGATGGCGAGCCCTGTTATGTGATCGCCGAGATCGGCAACAACCACAACGGCGATTTCGACCGTGCCATCGCGCTGGTCGATGCTGCGGTCGCGGCCGGCGCAGATTGCGCCAAGTTCCAGATGCGCAAGCTCGACGAGGTCTACCGCGCCTCCTCGCTGTCGGGAAAGGACGACGACCTCGCCGTCGAATACACGCTCGACCTGCTCCGCCGGTTCGAGTTGACGACGGAGCAGCAAAAGAAGATCGCCGACTACTGCGCCTCGAAGGGCATTCAATATCTCTGCACGCCCTGGGACGCCAAGAGCGTGGCCGTGCTCGAAGGTTTTGGCGTTGCGGCCTACAAGGTCGCCTCCGCCGACCTCACCAACCTTCCGCTGCTCGCGAAACTGATCGCGACCGGCAAGACGCTGATCGTCTCGACCGGCATGAGCACGACGGACGAGATCAAGACCGCGGCAAAATTCCTCGACGAGCGCAAGGCGAGCTATGTGCTCCTGCATTGCCAGAGCACCTATCCGGCGGCGCTGCACAACATCCATCTGCGCTTTATGGAGACGCTGCGCGAAATCCATCCGATCGTGGGCTACTCCGGGCATGAACGCGGCACAGCGGTGTCGACGGCAGCGGTGGCACTCGGCGCCATCGTGATCGAGCGCCACATCACCCTCGACCGCGAGATGGAAGGCCCGGACCATGCTGCAAGCCTCGAGCCGGAGGAATTCAAGGCGCTCGTCGCCGGCATCCGCGAGGTGGAAGCGGCGCGCGGCGAAAAGCTCGCCGAGCGCGCCCTGAGCCAGGGTGAATTGATCAACCGCGAGAATCTCGCCAAAAGCCTCGTAGCCGCGCGCGACATCGCGCCTGGCACCGTCATTTCCGACGATGATATTGCCGTGAAGAGCCCGGGCCAGGGTCTGTCGCCGCTGAAAATGCCCGCGCTGATCGGCAAGGTTCTCAAGCGGAAGATGGCAGCAGACGATTATTTCTTTCAGAGCGACCTCGACGAGGGCGCCGCGAAAGCGCGGCGCTACCGCTTCGACCGCCCGTGGGGTGTCCCGGTGCGCTATCACGACACCGAGCGCTTCCTCGAAATCTGCGAGCCTGACATCATCGAGTTCCACCTCAGCTATAGCGACATGGAGCGCGATCCGGCGGCCTACCTGTCCGGCACCTACGATCTCGGCTTCGTCGTGCACGCGCCGGAGCTGTTCGCCGGCTCCAAGCTGATGGATCTGGCGACGCCCGACGAGACGCTGCGGCGCTACTCGCTCGAGCAGACACAGGCGGTGATCGACATCACCCGCAACCTGAAGAAATTCTTCCCGAAGACGAAGCGCCCGCCAATCGTCGCCAATATCGGCGGCTTCACGATGGACGAGCCGCTGCCGCCAGAAGAGAAGGCCGAACGCTACCGCATCTTTGCGCAGAGCCTGAAGGAGCTGGACATGGAGGGTGTCGAGCTGACGCCGCAGACCATGGCGCCCTTCCCCTGGCATTTCGGCGGACAGCGGCACCAGAACATTTTCATCTTCCCGGAAGAGTCCGCCGCATTCTGCGCCAAACATGATCTGCGGATGTGCGTCGACATCTCCCACACGAAGCTCGCCGCCAATCATTTCGGCTTCGACTTTGCGCAAGGCCTGGCGCAGCTCGGCCCGCACACCGCGCATCTGCATTTCGGCGACGCCAAGGGACTGGACGGCGAAGGTCTCCAGGTCGGCGAAGGCGAAATCGACTTCAACGAGATCGGAAAAGTGCTGCGCGAGCACGCGCCTACCGCTTCTTTCATTCCCGAGATCTGGCAGGGCCACAAAAACATGGGCGAAGGCTTCTGGACGGCGCTCGAGCGGCTCGAGGGGCACATCTGATGGCGCGCAAGACGCTGGCCGTGATCGCCGCGCGTGGCGGCTCCAAGGGTATTCCGCACAAGAACCTGCTCGATCTCTGCGGCAAGCCGCTGATCGCCTGGACAGTCGAACAGGCGCGCGCGGCCCGCGGCGTCGACGTGGTGGCAGTGTCCTCCGACAGCGACCAGATCCTCGCCGCGGCCGAAGCCGCAGGCGCCGTCGGCGTGCGCCGCCCGGACGACATCTCCGGCGATCTCGCCTCGTCCGAATCCGCCTGGCTGCACGCGCTCAATGCGATTGACGAGCGGGCGGGCCGCTTCGAGCGCATCGTCGCGCTCCAGGCAACCTCTCCGATCCGCGAGCCTCGAGATATCGAACAGGCGCTCGATACCTTCGAGCGGGAAAATCTCGACAGCCTGCTCTCGGTCTGCGAGGTCGAGGACTATTTCAACTGGCGGATCGGCACGGGCGGACCGGAGCCGATCAACTACGACTTCCGCAACCGCCGTATGCGGCAGCAGATCGAGAAGCGCTATCTCGAAAACGGCTCGTTCTACGTCCTGATCCCGTCGCTCCTGCGCGAGCAGAACAACCGCCTGGGCGGCAAGATCGGCTTTCACGTGATGGAGCGTCACAAGATGTTCCAGATCGACCGCCCCGAGGACGTCAAGCTCTGCGCCGCGATCATCCAGGCTTACGGCTATGCCTGACCTCAGCGCCTTCTCGCTTGCCGACAAGATTGCGGTCGTCGCCGGCGCATCGCGCGGCATCGGGGCCGCGATCGCGGCTGGCTTGAAGGATGCCGGCGCCGACGTCTTCGGGCTCAGCCGTTCCGGCACCGCGCCGCAGGGCGTGACGGCAATCGCTTGCGATCTCTCGGACGATGCCGCGATCGCGCACGCGTTCGGCATTGTCGGCGCGCAGCACCGACGACTCGACGTGCTGGTTAACGCGGCCGGCATCAGCCTTCCCGCCCAAAGCGCCGAGAGCGAGCTCGCCCGCTTCCGCGCGACGGTTGCAACCGATCTTACCGGCGTCTATGCGACCATTCTCGCAGCCCATCCGCTGATGAAGGCGTCGGGTGGCTCGATCATCAACGTCACCAGCATCAATTCGGTGCGCGGTTTCCCGGGGAATCCCGGCTATGTCGCGGCAAAAGCTGGCCTTGCCGGGCTGACGCGCGCGCTTGCGGCCGACTACGCTGCCGACGGCATCCGCGTCAATGCGCTGGCGCCCGGCTACGTCGCGACGGAGATGACCGCAAAGAGCTTCGCCGATCCGGCCATGCATGAAGACCGTCGCCGCCACACCATTCTCGGGCGCTGGGGCCAACCCGCCGATATGGTCGGCGCGGCGGTATTTCTGGCCTCGCAGGCGTCTGCCTATGTGACCGGCCAGGAGATCTTCGTCGACGGCGGCTGGACTGCCAAAGGCCTCGCTATCAGCCCGGACAGGACAACGTGACCGCAACGCTCGAACGCATCGGCTTCATGCAAGGCAGGCTGTCGACGCTGGTCGACGGCAAGATCCAGGCATTTCCCTGGGACGAATGGCGCGAGGAATTTTCACGCGCGAAAGCTCTCGGCTTGACGCGAATGGAATGGACCATCGACCAGGAGCGGTTACGCGAAAATCCGCTGATGACCGAAAAAGGTCAGAACGAGATCATCGCATTGTCGCGCGAGAATGGCCTGCGCATCCCGAGCCTGACCGGAGACTGCTTCATGCAGGCGCCGTTCTGGAAGGTCGATGCCGTGGTGCGCGACGTGCTTGTCGCCGACCTCGACCTCCTGCTCGCCGCCTGCAGCCGGCTCGGCATCGAATTCGTGGTGATCCCGCTGGTCGACAACGGCAAGATCGAGCGCGAGAGCGAGAGCGATACGCTCAAGCGGGTGCTGCTTGCCCGCCGCGAGGCGCTCGCACGGCAGAACGTCAAGATCGTCTTCGAATCCGATTTGCCGCCGCGCGAGCTCGCCCGGTTCATGGAGGCCTTTCCGGCCGAAATGTTCGGCGTCAACTACGACAGCGGCAACAGCGCCTCGCTCGGATATGACAGCGACGAGGAGATCGCTGCCTATGCGCCGCGCATTCTCAATGTGCACGTGAAGGATCGCATTCGCGGCGGCACTACGGTGCCGCTCGGCACCGGCAACGCGGACCTCGCCAAGACGATCCGGCTGATCGAGCGTGCCGGCTACAAGGGTCAGTATATCCTGCAAACCGCACGCGCCGCCGACGGCGACCACGCCGGAGCGCTTGCTAGATATCGCGACATGACGATCGGCTGGATCGAGGACGCCGCGCGATGAAGCTCGAGCTGAACGATCGTGTCGCGCTCGTCACCGGCGCCAGCCGGGGGATCGGGCTTGCGATCGCGACGACGCTCGCGTCCGAAGGCGCAAAAGTCGCGCTTGCCGCACGCGGGGCGGACGCGCTGCATGCGGCGCGCGCGACGATCGCCGGCAGCACGTCAATTCATGTGGCCGACGTCGCCGACCCTGCCGCCGCGCGTGCGCTGGTGCACGATGTCGAACGGCAATGGGGCCAAATCGACATCCTCATTTGCAACGTCGGCAATGGCGCTTCCGTCCCACCCGGCCAGGAAACGGCGTCGGAATGGTCGCGGGTGATGGACCTCAATCTGTTCGCCACGACGAACATGATCGAAGCAGCGCGCCCCTCGATGGCGCGCGGCAGCGGCGACCGCGCCATCATCTGCATCTCCTCGATCGCCGGCATGGCCGCGATCGGTGCACCCGTCACCTATTACGCCGCAAAGGCAGCATTGAACGCGACGGTTCGTGGGCTTTCGCGGCCGCTCGCGCTTGAAGGCATCCGCATCAACGCCGTGGCGCCCGGCAACATTCTGGCAGCCGACGGCACCTGGGCTCGCAGGATTGCAGAGAACAAGCAGGCGGTCGACGACATGCTCCAACGCGAGGTGGCGCTGCGCCGACTCGGCAGACCCGAGGAGATCGCAGACCTCGTCGCCTTCCTCGCCTCGCCGCGCGCCGCATTCATCACGGGCAGCGTGATGGTGGTCGATGGCGGCCAGTTGCGGAGTTGAACAGGAGCATTTTCATGGCAAGCCCCTCCTCCCGCTACGACTTGACCGGACGGACGGCGCTCGTGACTGGCGCCGGTGGACTGCTGGGCAAGCAGCATGTCGCAGCGCTTGCCGAGGCCGGCGCGCGCGTCGTCGTCACAGACGTCAGCGTGACACAGGCTGAAGCCGCCATCGCGGCTCTGAAGCAGAACCTGCCCAAAGCCGATCTGATTGCGGGCGAGATCAACGTGACGTCGCACGACTCGGTGCGCGCCGCACACGAACAGATTGCGAGCCGCGGTATCACCGTCGACATCCTCGTCAACAACGCCGCAATCGATCCCAAGGTGACGTCGGCGCCCGGCGTAATGCATTCCTCGCGCTTCGAAGCGTTCCCGGTGCCGCAATGGCAGACGGAGATCGCCGTCGGCCTCACCGGCGCAATGCTGTGCGCCCAGGTGTTCGGCGGCGAGATGGCCAGGCTCGGCCGCGGCGTGATCCTCAACATCGCCTCCGATCTCGGCGTGATTGCGCCGGACCAGCGGCTCTATCGCCAGCCGGGCGTCACGCGCGAGGAGGAACAGCCGGTCAAGCCCGTGACCTATTCGGTAATCAAGCACGGCCTGATCGGGTTGACGAAATACCTTGCGACCTACTGGGCCGACCACGGCGTCCGCGTCAACGCGATCTCGCCCGGCGGCGTCTTCAACAACCAGGATCCCGCTTTCGTCGAGCGGCTCACGCGTCTGATCCCGATGGGCCGCATGGCCGACGTCGACGAATACCGTGCAGCGGTGCAGTTCCTCTGCTCGGACGCATCGAGCTACATGACCGGACAGAACCTGGTGATGGACGGCGGCAGGAGCGTGTGGTAACCAGCCCCATTCCCATTTCATTCAAACGACGATCCGGCGCGGAAACGAGCATGTTCAACGATAAGTCCATTCTGATCACCGGCGGCACGGGATCGTTCGGAAAGAAGTTTGTCGGCTGCCTCCTGAAAAACTTCAAGCCGCGTCGCGTCGTGGTCTATTCGCGCGACGAGCTGAAGCAATATGAGATGCAGCAGGACTTCAATCAGCCTGCGATGCGCTACTTCATCGGCGACGTGCGCGACGGCGAGCGCCTGCGCGCGGCCATGAAGGGTATCGACTTCGTGGTGCACGCAGCCGCGCTAAAGCAGGTACCGGCCGCCGAATACAATCCCATGGAGTGCATCAAGACCAACGTCCACGGGGCAGAAAACGTCATCCAGGCCGCGCTTGATGCGGACATCGACAAGGTCATCGCGTTGTCCACCGACAAGGCGGCACAGCCGATCAACCTCTACGGCGCGACCAAGCTCGCCTCCGACAAGCTGTTCATCGCGGCCAACAACATGGCGGGCGGCCATCGCACCGCGTTCAGCGTGGTCCGCTATGGCAATGTCGTCGGCTCGCGCGGTTCGATCGTGCCGTTGTTCAACAAGATGATCGCCGAGGGCGCCGATCATCTGCCGATCACAGATCCGCGTATGACGCGGTTCTGGATCTCGCTGCAGCAGGGCGTCGACTTCGTGATCAAGAGCTTCGAGCGCATGTCCGGCGGCGAGATCTTCGTTCCGATGATACCTTCGGTGCGTATTCCCGATCTCGCGGCAGCAATGGCTCCGACGCTGCCGACCAGGGTGATCGGCATCCGGCCGGGCGAGAAGCTCCACGAAGTCATGTGCCCGACCGACGATTCGCATTTGACGCTCAAATTCCGCGATCACTTCGTGATCAAACCGACGATCAAGTTCTATCGTCGCGACGTCGACTACCTCACGAACCAGATCGGCGAGCGAGGCGAAGCGGTGTCTGACGGCTTCGAGTACAATTCCGGAAGGAACGACCACTTTCTCGACGTGGCCGAGATCAGAGAATTCAACAAAATTGCGGTCCAATGATCCCGTATGGTCGCCAGGATATTTCCGCTGAGGACATCGACGCGGTCAAGGACGTCCTGCAATCGGACTGGCTGACCCAGGGGCAGGCCGGCCCCCGGTTCGAACAGGCGCTCGCCAGGTACTGCGGCGCGGCCAACGCGGTCGCGGTGTCGAATGCGACCGCCGCGCTTCATATCGCCTGTCTCGCGCTTGATCTGGGTCCCGGCGACATTCTGTGGACCGTGCCGAACACCTTCGTGGCGTCGGCCAATTGCGCGCTCTACTGCGGCGCGAGCGTCGACTTCGTCGACATCGATCCGCGCACCTACAACATGAGCGTCGCGGCATTGCGTGAGAAGCTCGAGCGCGCGAGCGCGCAGGGCCGGCTGCCGAAGGTCGTGATCCCCGTGCATTTCGCCGGACAATCCTGCGAGATGACCGAGATCCGCGCCCTGTCGGATCGCTACGGCTTTCGCATCATTGAGGACGCCTCTCACGCGGTCGGCGGCGACTATCGCGGGCAGAAGGTCGGCTCCGGTCATCTCAGCGACATCGTGGTTTTCAGCTTCCACCCAGTCAAGATCATTACGACCGGCGAAGGCGGCATGGCGCTGACCAATGAGCCGAAGCTTGCCGAACGCCTTTCCTACCTGCGCACCCACGGCATCGTCCGTCCCGTACAGACCGATCCGGTCGACGAGCGACGCTCCAACGAGGACCGCTTTGGTCCCTGGATCTACGAACAGGTCGAGCTCGGCCTGAACTACCGCATGACCGACATCCAGGCTGCGCTCGGCGCCAGCCAGCTCGGCCGGCTCGACGCCTTTGTCGCGCGCCGGCGGGAGCTGGCGGCGCGCTACGACGCGCTGCTTGCGAAGCTGCCGGTGATCTGCCCGTGGCAACACCCGGACACGAATTCGGCCTGGCACCTCTACGTGATCCGACTGCGGCGGAACGAGATCAAGCTCAGCCGGCGGCAGGTCTTCGAGGCGTTGCGCGCCGCGGGCATCGGCGTCAACGTGCACTATATCCCGGTGCACACTCAGCCCTATTATCAACGCCTCGGCTTCAGCGTCGGCATGTTCCCTGAGGCCGAGAGCTACTACCAGGACGCCATCACGCTGCCGCTGTTCTCGAAGATGACGGATGCCCAGCAGGATACCGTCGTCGCAGCGCTTGCGAAGATCCTCGCGTGAAGATCGCCGTCATCCCAGCGCGCGGCGGAAGCAAGCGGATTCCCCGCAAGAACATCCGGCCGTTCTGCGGCAAACCGATCATCGCCTATTCGATCGAAGCGGCGCGCGACAGCAGCCTCTTCGACGAGATCATCGTGTCCACGGATGATGATGAGATCGCCGCCGTGGCCCGTCAATTCGGCGCGGCGACGCCGTTTGTCCGGCCGAAGGAGATTTCGGACGATCACACCGGGACCAACGCCGTTGTCAAACATGCCATCGCCTGGCTCACCGAACGCGGTGACGACATCAGCCACGCCTGCTGCATTTACGCCACCGCGCCGCTGATCCAGCCGCGATATCTGCGGCAGGCCCACGACGCCCTCACGGGCTCGGATGCCGCCTTCGCATTTTCAGTCACGAGCTACGCGTTTCCGATCCAGCGAGCCGTGCGCATCACGGCGTCCGGTCGAGTCGATCCCTTCTATCCCGAACACCGCCTGACGCGTTCGCAAGACCTGCAGCCGGCCTATCACGACGCAGGCCAGTTCTACTGGGGCACCGCTGCGGCATTTCTCGAAGCCGTGCCGGTGTTCTCGGATCGATCCATCGGAGTTGTCCTGCCACGGCACCTCGTCCAGGACATCGACACTATCGAGGACTGGGAGCAGGCCGAATACATGTTCCGCGCGATCAGCCGGAGTTAGAGCCTGATCCGGAACAGTGCGAAGCGGTTTTCTCTCGCGACAAACGCGGAACGCGTTTGCGTGGAGATCATGGCTCGAACAACAACCTAAAGCGCGACGACGATTCGTCCTGATCTCATCGCGCTTTAGATCCGGACTCGAGCAGCGGGCGAAGGAACGCGACCAAGTCACCCTCTTTATAGAGGTGACCCGGTATCCCTGCAGCGATGGCCGCTTCGAGATCGCGACCATTGTCGCCAACGAGCAGGCTTCCTTCGACCCGGACAGGCCATGCCTTCATGCAGTCGAGAATCATGCCCGGCGCCGGCTTGCGCCGGTCGCTGAGGCGACGATATGCCTCGACCGTGCCGTCCTCGTGGAACGGACAATATTGGTAGTCGTCGACATGTGCACCTACCGCGGCGAGTTCGCCGGTCATCCAGGCGTGCAGCCGGTGGACATCGTCGATGCCGTAGTAGCCGCGCGCGACTCCTGACTGATTGGTGACAACAAAGGCGTAGTAGCCGAGATCGTTGCAGAGTTTGATCGCCTCGCGCGCACCACTGACCCACTCGAAGTCTTCGATCCGGTGTACATAGGCCTTGTCGACGTTCAGCACGCCGTCGCGGTCGAAGAAAACTGCGGGCCGCTTCAGCCTGCAGGGTAATTCTTCCTGTGCGCGCTCAAAATCGGTGGGAATGCCGATATCGATGAAGAAGCCGTCATACGGAAACGCCTCTATCTGTCCCTTCGCGACCAGCTGCGGAAATACGCTCTGTTCCAGCGAGCATGGAATTTCCTCAATCAGGGAGATGACGCTTCGATCGAGGCAATAGATGCCTGCGTTAATCGCCCCGCCTGGCTGCGAGCCAGCTGCGAGGAACTTCACGACTTTTCGGCCATCCAGTACAAGCCTGCCGTAGCGATCTCCGGGCTGATCACGCTTCAGCGCCATATGAACCAGCGCAGACGAACCTTCCGCCTGCCGGGCGAGATCGAGCAGGTTGAAGTCGAAAAACGAATCGCCGTTCAGAAGGAAAAACTGCTCCCGCAACCTCGACGAGGCATATTTCAACGCCCCGGCGGTTCCGGATGGCACAGGTTCGCACAAGACCGAAATGGACGCACCTCGCCGCTTCCGACCGTCATAAGCTCCCACCACCTGTTGCGCTCGATATCCCGCCAGCAGAAGGATCTCTTCAATGCTTGGATAGCGGGCCAACTCATCCAGGATATGGTCGAGAAACGGCTTCCCGGCGATCTCAAGCATCGGCTTGGGCAACGACCGAGTTTTTTCTCCGAGGCGAGATCCGAGCCCGCCCACCAGAACGACAGCTTGCTTTGGCACTAGCTCTTTTCCGACCCCAGATACGGACGAAACATTAGATGGCTACTAACTCACTGGTTGTGCAAGAAACAAGAGAGATATCAAGCTTGCTTCTTTGGCGTAGTCATGCATGTTCGCGCATGTGCCCAAAGCACGATGACTGGTCATTCCTGGAACTTCCGCACTAATCCGATCATCGAGTTGAACGTGATCTCAATTCTGGTCTCCCCGCTTTTTTATCTGATTCCCCTGGGCACCATGCTTTGCCTTCTCCGTGGCATGCTGGGCAAACTACCACTTTCCCTCGTATTGGCCAGCGCATGCTGTGCCGGTTTTGTCGTGTTGACCATTTTGCTGCAGTACGCCGAAGCACTTGGTATCCTGCGCGGAAGCTTTCGCGGCTTGTGCTTGCTCGTCATGGTCGCAACGGCCTTGGGTCTGTGGTTGCTGATACGACACAAAGCGAACTGGCACATTGCCTCCCCAGCCCTCCTGATTTCGATCAGCACCGTTCTGATCGTTTATCTCTATACATACTTTGTTCTGTATCACTACCCGACCGGCGACCTGTTCCAGGACGTGCATTCCATGAAGGGAGCCGAAGAGCTCGGGCGGTTCGGCATTCTCAGTCCATACGTCACCGATTCGTACATTCCGATTAAACAAGCGATTGCCGGAATACTCGTCAGGACCTTTGGCTTCGATCAACTCGTCGGATACTGGGCACTCGGGCCCTCGACGATGCTCTTCAAGCTCGTTGTGGTATTTGCAGCGTCTTCGATCGTGTCCAGCCCTCACCACCGTGCCGTCGTTTTCGTCATCGTCTCTGCCGTGGTGGTAAATGGTGAGTTCAGCAACGGGATTCTCTGCTTTTTTTCCAGCTTGCTGCTGATGACGACTACCAACAAGTGGATGCAGCGCGCAGCGGGAACCACTGAGATCAGAAACTCGTCGCTGCTGCTCCTAGCTCTGGTGGCGGCCGAATTGTTCTTGGCGTTCCGATGGACGCATCTGGCTCAGACCTACTTCCTGATCGCCGTCGCTGGCGCGTCGCAGATTCCCTTTGTTCAGTTATCATTCGAGATGTCCCCTCCAGGCGGCACCGTGACTCTCCGCAAGAGCGTCGATCCGGTCTTGTTGCTTATCTTGCTGATGACCGGCTCGATGTTGCCGATGCACCGTTCGAGCATCATCTTGATCCCGATTGCAATGGGTGTCGGCTGGGCGCTTGCCGTGCCGATACCCCTCGTACTACGGCGATACCTGATAGTGCCGGGAGTGATACTTCCCCTGTGCAGCTTAGTCCCGGTAGGCATGGCCGTGGCACAGCTGCTCAATATTCCGACTTTCTCGAATCTATCCGACCCGATCGTTTCATGGACCGCACTGATCCTGGGCAGCAACCCTGGTGATGACTTTGAACTCGGAACGGGCCTTCGAAATGCGCTCGTGGAATGGACCAGGACGATCGGACTGAACCTTGCGCTCCTGCTCGCCGCGACGTTCCTGTACACGACCCTGAGCCGATCGGGACGGTCTCTTTGGCAAGACCAGAGATTTTCGGTATCCTGGATTATCGGCTGGTCTCTGACGCTATTGATCCTTGTCGGCACCCCGTTCGCATATCGCGCCTCCTTTTACGTGGTGCTGCTGTTCTCGGTGTCCCTATCAATCGCGCTGCTCCAGATATGGAAATCCGTGCGGAGCGCGCTTCCGTTCGCCACGATTGTGGTCCTGCTCACCTCGGGCACCTATCTTCTAGCCGCGCACACGCTGGCGCTTTATCGACCATACCTTGAATTCGTATGGCCGATCACGATCATGTTCTCGCTGCTCGCCGTGATGGCCATCTCCGCATTCTTTTGCTCGGGCAGGATGGAATACGTTTTACTGGCTACCCTGGCGGCGTTCGCCCTATCTCTGGATCGCGTTGGCTCGAAATTCGTTTCACTGCCGCACTCTTATGGACGGCCGACCTCTCAAGTTCACGTAGTTGCTCACTACACCGAAGACGACCTGGCGGTCGCACAAGCTTTACGCAGCTTTCAACCCGACACAGCCGTTATCTCGGACTTGTATACGATGTCGATCGTACGTGCCCGTACCGGAATTGGCGGCATCGTTCCATTCTCCAACCTTGACACTATCGCCACGGACAAGAGAGAGCTGCTTCAGCAGGCAATTGGGGCGGCGCGAAGAGCGGACAGGATGGGCTACTGTAAGGCCGTGAGGCAGCTGGTCGACGGCGGCGCTTCTGAATATTGGTACACGATCCGCAGGATCAACAACTTCAAAAGCGACTACGACAAGCCGAGTGAAATTCGCACTCTCTTTGTGTTCTCCTCCAAGACGGCTGACTGGGCGACAACTATCGATGGGGAGCGGACAAGTTATTTCCCCAATACGCTACCTCTTGGGGAGGAGCAGATCGCGTCCATTGCTGAATTGGGACCGATCGTTGCCAACAGCAGCGGAAAGACGATCGCAAGTTTCATCACCTGTCCCGCGGTTGAAGAGTCGTCACGCGATCCGCTCTTGACCCCTTAACGCGCGATGAGATTAGGATGAATCGTCATCGCGCTGTGGGTTATCGTTTGAGCGTGATCTCCGCGCAAACGCGTTCCGCGCTTGTCGCGAGGGAAAAGCGCTTCACACTTTTCGGGATCATGCTTTGGTGAGCGATATCAGTGCTGCATGATACCCGTCAGGTTCATGTGCGCGGGCCGAGAGTGTTCGATCCCGAGCAGCGTTCGGCGATTGTCGGTGGATCGATGAAGATGCAGACTCGCCAGCGTAACGCCCAGGCACGTCGTAACCGTTGTGCCTCGACCGCCGAAGGGTTTTAGGAAGTCGAATACCTTGCTGCCGAAGATGTCCACGACTGACATTTCGCGCGCTCCGAGTGGCGGAATTCGACCGAAATCACCTTCAAGGCGCTCGCCGTCGTCGCGGATCAACACCGACGTCGGATGCGCTTCGTGCGCATACTCGGGATCCGAGGAGTGATTGATCAGCATCACGCTGCTGACGCACTCGCCGTTGGCAATCACCTTCGGATTGATGCCCGTGAAACCGACATGGCTCTTCAATCGTCCCTCGTTCAGCGGACGTGCGAACGCGCCGGTGCGATAGATCGCAACATTGTCCAGGTCGACATAGGTCATCGAGAAGCTGCCCGGCGACGAGCGGAAGGCATCCATCCGCCCGCGATTCATCACCGCCACGACGAGATAATCTTTCGGCGGCAAGCCTAGCTGCTTTATGATGTCCGTGAGGTTGACCTCAAACGAACTTCCTGGCCCGAAGCTCGCCGAAACCTCCCGAGTGGCAAGATAGTCACCATTGCGCGTGAGGACAAGAAGCTTGAAGCGAAGCTTGTTACTAAACCCCGATAACATCAGGCTGGTCAGCTCGGGACCGAGATCCTTCACGCCTTCCCAGAAGTTCTTCTTCAGGACGCCTGCAACCAGACTTTTGGCATATTTGACATCAAGGGCTCGAAACCACACGGGGATCGAGAGCCCAAGTCTACACTCCAGGCCATCGAAGGTCGGCAGGAGGAATCTTGGCTCATGCGGCTTCCACGGAGTGCTCGGAAATCGGCTCACGGTCACGCCCTCAAAAATGGTGCAGGCTGAATTTGCCGTTAGCAAACTGATAGTAGCTGAACGGGCTGGCGAGGTTGTTGCCCGTGAATTCGAGAGCAAAGCACTCGGCTCCGCCGACTAGCTGCTTCGCATTCGGGAAGAGCTCAAGCGTGCCTATCCGAAGAGCTCCCATTGAAGGGATCGCCGGCAGCGCACGCTCCCCGAGGATCGAGCCGTCCAGCGAACGTAATCTCGCATGGCCGTGTGTCGTTCCCTCCCGCGAAAGGCAGCAATTCAAAAGAATTGCGCCACTCTCATCCATGAACCGCGAGAGATAGGTTTGCGACCACTCGGGCATGTGGAAAGCTTTTCCCGAAACCGCCTCACGCTCATGCGACAACGTGATCGCACCGTGGCGCGAGTAGTACTGTCCATAATATCCGGTGGTCACCCTCTTCCCGGGCCGCACCTCTGCTCCGTGCTTCGGTAGCAAAGTCATTGCAACAGTTCCGGAAACGTTCGGGCAAAGCGTCGAAGTCCGCAGCTGCAACTGGTCGTTGAAGTCGAGGTCTTTGCGAAAATAGTTCGCCTGCTTGCCGGCTCCGTCAAAGAACCAAACATGAACTTCGGCGTCGGGTCTATCCTTTAGGAAGATCGAGAAATAGTTGAATGCGCACACTTCGGTTTCGACAATGTCATCATTGCGCAAGTACAGAACGGCGGGTGGGTAACCCCGCGCGACGGCATCCTCGATCTTCAATTCGCCAGACATGCGACCCTCTCACTCCCCATCGGGGCTTCAGCGCCGAGCACACCGTGGTTCACCGGCCGAGCTTTACGCAGTAGGTCGGCCAAAATCAACCGGATTGCGGCCGGCTTCTGCGCTCGGAGAAGGCGCCAGCAGCCGGACATTTAGCGCGCGCCAACGAGGTTTTCGAGCGGCTCCCAAACGTAGAGAAGTCCATCGTTGTGCAGTGTCGGCGCAAAATTCATCCGCTCTCGCGCAATGACGCGAATGCGGCCCTTCGCATCCAACTCATCGAGTAATCCGAACAGACGAGTCTGATAATCCATCGAACGGATGTACACTCGGCTCGCAATATCGCGCGGATCGAGGCGGTTCAGCATACTCGTCGCCGGCTCGATGTTGATGACCCGGCGCGGTCGCGCCCGAATGATGTTCTCGAGAACGGCATCCACGGCGTAGGGAATCTGCTCGATGCAGAAATAGGTCAAAAGCGTTTCGTCGTGGAGTTCGGCGAAATGCGGATCCTCTGCATTGGTCAGATCTATGCGATCGAAGCTGACGCGATCGGCGACCTTGAAATGACTTGCAATCTGCCGACCGGCCTCAATCGCATTGGGTGCGATGTCGAGCCCCCGCAACTTGACCCAGTGTGGGTCACGGCTAAGACAGAATAGGTTGTATCCAAATCCGGCACCGAGTTCGACCAGTGAAACCGCGTCGCTGGCGTGCCGAGATACCAGTTCGGCTAGCGCTCCAAGGCGGTACCGATAGTAGTCGCTGGTCGAGAGTCTAACAATGCCGCCGTCGACTTTGGCAAGGCGCTCGGTGTGGTTGTGGCCGACCAGAAAATCTTCCGCCGTTCTCTCTCGCAACCAAGCTTTTTCGGCGAGGACTCGCCCCCACTGCCCGACATTGTATTCGGAATCGACGACGTCGTGTGTACGCTTGATGTTCTTGAATAGGATCCTATTGAGGCTGCGCGCGGTGTCGATCGCGTACGCCGCCGATAGGTCTAGCCAGGATACCGGCTTCGTGGCGGGCTTTGCTGTCACCGAACTTCCTTCCGAAACCTGACGCCGACGTGGCTCAAAGACCCATCACGAGCTTTTGCAGCTCTGTGGTGTTGGGCGTCGCCAGGAAAGGCCGCTGCTTGGTGCCGGGGAACATCCGTGGGAAGGACAAGAACGTCGCCGTGTAAAGTAGGCGCCCGTGCCCCGGCCCCATCCGGCTTCCCATATGCAGGCATCTGGTCGTCTCGACCATGAACGCGCAAAGCCTTGGAGCCTTCATCACCTTCACGTCGCTGCGCAACACCTTCGCGAACACTCGCTCATCCGAAAAGTGGCTTTCACGGAGCGGGTATCCGAACTTTTCCGTAGCCTGCCGGGGCAGGAAGGTGAACGGACCATCGGCATCCTCGTTGACGTCCGTGAGGTAGACGAACAGCTTAATGACCCTTACGTCATCGTGGTCCCGGTGCCACAACTGCGATGACGCAAGCGCGTCTTCGGTGTAGCGGGAGTAGGACAATAGTACGTAGTCGAGCCAGGGGATCTCACCCAACGCCGCTGCAACAATATTGATGACGGACTTTTGCAGCGCGTACTGAACAAAGATGTTGTCGGCACTAAGTTTGCCGTTCTCCATCTCCGCATCAAGTAGCCGCACCCAGAACTTCTTCCAAGTCGAAGTCTGCTTGCCCTCTGCAACATCGACATTGGCCAGCTTCGCCCGACCAGTCTCCTCGAACTTCTGCTGAATTGCGGGGTCTATGACCTCGGTGACGACGGCATAGCCGTCGCGGTTCAGCGCGTCGGCCTTGGATTTTTCTACCGCGGTTGGTTGCAGAAGCTCAGCCCGCCGTCGCCGGTCGCGCTTGTCGCTGAGGTGCCAGGTATTGACGCCTGTCTTTACAGCCCAGCGGAGAGGCGATCGATTCACATGCCAAAGCGCTCTGGAAACAAATCCCATTTTGCTACCCAATTGAATGCCAGTCCGCAGCCGCCCATCCTGGTGCGCTGCCCGCTCTTAGCAAAGGCGTCCGGCTGTAGCAACCCGAAGCTGCGGGAACCTAGCACGCACAGTTCTCGATCTACCGCTGCGTTACTGTCCGTGCGAACCGGCCGAACATCGCGCGGTCGGTCGGCGAGAGGATCAACGCGGCACTCAACGTCCACGCGGCAATACAACCCAGCGATCCGACAACCACAAGAGCAGTCAACGTATCAGGATGCCAGTACATCTTGGAGCTGAGCACCAGGATACACAGCATGAGTGCTACCACTATCTGCCGAGCGACCTGTTCCCAGAACAATGCCGGAGACAACTCCATGAAGGTCAGTTGGAGATGCGCAAGAATGGGGGCAAATACCACGTAGGATACTGCCCATCCGAGCACGAAAGCCCGCTCGCGCAACAACAGAAGCAAGACGCCGGTGATGACGTACTGCGTTACGACCTGGAAGTACAACAATCGGGTGCTGATGCGGAGAAAGTCGGACCTTACCATCAACGCCGTTTGCCCGGGCCCCAGCATCACGGTGGTGGCGGGCACGGCCAAAGAGATCGCAAGCCAGAGCCACTCATCCGAGTACTGGGCACCGATCCATAGCCGCAATATGTCCCGCGAGAACAGGGCAACCACGACCAAGACGGGGATGATGATCGCGGCCGGAAGCACAAGGCCATTGCGCGCCAGCATTTGGCCCCGACGAACATCGGTCCGCTCCTCGATGTGAGCGGCAATGGGAAGGATGGCTGAATACAGCGGGCTCATCGTTGTCTTGAGAAATCGGGGTAGCCGGGTGAGCACGTCGAACGTACCTACTCCGACAGGACCATAGAGCGCCCCGACCGCGAGAGGCATCAGCGTCTGCTGCGCCGCAGCGGCGATCCGGCTGTTGAACATAAGCCAGCTCCGGTACAGAACGTCATCACGGCTCGAGCGGCTCCACCAGGAAAATCGGAGGCCGACGTCGCGCGTGAGCAGATATGTCGCGACCGCGAGTATGATGTATTTGGCCAGAACCGTTGCCAGGAACGAATAGACGAGCCATTCGTAGGGAGCATGTTGCCAGACGCAGACATAGATCGAGGCAACATAGAGAATGCTCCCCCCGACCTCGGTCAGCCGCAGCCAGGCATATTGCTCAAATCCCTTCAGCGCTCCCTCCGCGACGAGGCCAACGAAGGCCACGGGCACCACGATCGAGGTCAGCTTGAGGGCCATGACGAATCCCCCAAGATGCTCAGGCGCAACCCTGAAGAGAACGGCAAGCCCGTCCGCGACGAACCAGAGGACAACCGCCGAAGCAATCCCGGTTGTGCCCGCAATCAGGGTGACAATCGTGAATTTTTCACTCGCAACTTTCCAGTCGCCAATTCGCCCTCTAGCCACCATTTGGGTGGTTGTTTCGGATACCCCAAAATCGATCATCGCCAGGAAGCCGATTGGCAGAAAGCCGCGGAGCAAGACCGTCAGTCCCAGGATCGTCACCCCGTACGACTTCACGATCAACCCGACCGCGAACAGGCCCAGCACACCGGCAAGGGCGTAAGCGACGGCCGAAATGGCCGTATTGTGCAGGAACCGTCGCAGCACAGATCAGCTCACTGGAGCAAGTTCGAGGCTTGCACCGCTCATCATCCTCGCCCTTGTCGATTTTACCGTGGCGACCTGTGCGACAAACCGCCGAGCATCGCCTGAAGCTGAATCGAGGCGCAGCAAAATGGTATTTACGAGCTCAGACGAAAACGTCTTGCCGAGGCGCCGGCGCTGCTCGTCCTTGCTGCCATAACTGCGCCGAACGGCTGCGCTGAGCCGATAGCCCAGCGCGCCCCGGATCGCGCCGGCCGCCATCCCCCTCGCCGACGGGCGCGGAGTCAGTCCTCTCGATCCGTTGCCCTTTCCCCGAGCATTGGCGATCGTTTGCAAGACTGCGTCGGAGACGCGCCCTGAGCTCACGCCATCCACGGAAGTGAAGAGATCCCTGATGATCTTGCTCCGAAATTCAACCGTATGAGCAGCGGGTGGCTGTAGCCCGCCGTTCAGCGCCCCGCGAACCAGATCGGCAAGCTCGGCGCTGGACGCGGCCGGCCGGCTCACCATGGTTGCGGCGTCAAGCCGCAGTGCCGGCGTATTGAACCATTCCATGCTGAGTGGCTCGACGCGCAGCATGGTCGCTTCGATCGCAGTCGAACAATTCTGATGAATGAGCAGGCGCGCCCCACTGATCCATTCTAGCGATGTCCCACTCTGAATGACGTCTGCGTTCGGTAACTCGGCGAACGCGTCGTAGGCATGGATGTTCTCGAACGGATGCGGCCGAAGGACAAATCGCTGATCCGCAAATATGCGCGCCAGCTCGATCGAAGTTTCAAGCGCCTGCCGATAGGCCTCGCGGGCATCGATGATGAACTGACGGGCAAACTCACGTGAGAAACCGGCCTGCACCATCGATTGCTCCTCGTCCGAGGAGTTGTTGGAGAAGCGCGGATTGACGACAGGGAAATTGGTGTTGATCAGCACGTAGCCAGGCGCAACCGATGGCTTCGAAAGCGCAGAACGCCAAGGCGGTGCGCAGAAGTCATACCGGGGACACCCCGTAGCAAACAGCAACGTATCGGGAACGGCGGCCTGCCGGAGAAATGCGGCGCGCTGCGCCTCGCCCCAAACGCAATAGAGATCCACAAGATCGGGGCAGCCCGCGCTCTTCACCATGCTCGCGAACTGGTCCGCATCCTTGCCGCCAATTCCCTCCGTATCCAGGACGCCAACCAGGATTCCGGCACGCTTGTAAGACTTGATCAGGTCGGCATTGTTGGGACGGGTGTAGTTCACCAGCACGAGATCCGGCCGCAGGGCCGGAACGTCGAATCCCTGCTCGTACATGGGCACCAGCGTGACGCGCGCGCCGCGCGTTGCCAGTTGCCGGCCCAGGAGCACCAACCCTTCGAGGTCACGAAGCGGGTTGTCGACGATCAGGCAGATATGCGGCCGGTCAGCCACGGGCGCTCCTCGCTGTATCCTGCGGTGCGGAGGCAGCATCGTCTGCGGAGGACAACAGGTCCCAGCTCATGGGGGTTCCGCGGCGGACGTCCCGTCCGACACGCTTGCCAATGAGGGTCTCGAAATATTTCGGCGACAGGCCGAGACCAGGCCGGACGATGCGCAAATTGCTTTCGGTAAGGACGTCGCCGGCCGCCAGATCCTCAGCCACGTAAAGCGAGCGCCGGAAGACCGACGATCTGCGCTCCTTCTCGGTCAAGCCGTAGTGCACTTGTCCCAGCGCCATCCACGCCCGCTCCGTCTCTATCACCAGCGCCGCCATTTCGGGCGGCTCCATGGAGAAGGTCGAATCCACGCCGCCATCGGCGCGCGCCAGCGTGAAGTGCTTCTCGATCACGGTCGCGCCCAACGCGACGCTTGCCACGGAGGCTCCGATCCCGAACGTATGATCCGACAGTCCGACCTCGCAACCGAACAGCGCGCGCATGTGGGGGATCGTCAGGAGATTCGTGTCAGATGGCGTCGCAGGGTAGGTGCTTGTGCATTTCAGCAAGACGAGTTGCCTGCAGCCGGCCTCCCTCGCCGCCCGCACCGTCTCGTCGATGTCGGCCACGGTCGCCATGCCCGTGGAGACGATCATGGGCTTGCCGGTCGCCGCAACCTTGCGAATAAGCGGCAGATCGGTGTTTTCGAAGGACGCAATCTTGTAGCAGGGAACGTCGAGGCTCTCGAGAAAATCAACGGCGGTGGCATCGAATGGCGTCGAGAACGGAATCATGCCCAACGACCGGGCCCGCTCGAATATGGGGGCATGCCACTCCCAGGGCGTATAGGCCTCCTGATAGAGGTTGTGCAGCGACCGGCCCTTCCAGAGGCTGCCGGGATCATCGATGAAGAACTCGTCTCGCGCGAGGTCGAGCGTCATCGTATCCGCCGTATAGGTCTGCAGCTTGAGCGCGTGAGCCCCGGACTGGGCCGCTGCATCGACGATCGCCAGCGCCCGCTCCAGAGACTGATTGTGATTGCCGGACATCTCCGCGATGACGAACGGTCGATGTGCCTGCCCGATCGAGCGGCCCGCAATTGTTATGCCCTCAGTCATCGATCGATCCTTGTCCTGTCAAATCCCGTTCGTCATCCAGTATCATGACCTCTAGATCGGCCTTTTGTGCAACCCTGATGGACGCGGCGTTGCGGGCATAGATTTGGGCGCGCAGGCGACCGAATCGCGATCGGACCTCGCTCAACATGATCCCCGCAATTCCCTGGCCTCGACGGTCAGGGGCGACTGTGTAGGACACGTCCTGGTCGTCTATCCTGAACGTAGCGACCGGCTCTCCGCCCATCTCAAAAACGAAGAGGTTGGGCTGGTCCAGCCTCAGCCGTCTATCGAGCCACGCAACATGATCGTCCCAACCTACCAGCTCTCTCGACTTGGACATCCGGCGCGTCGAATCGTTGTTCCTCCACTCGTAGAGGAGCTGAGCATCACTCATCGTTGCTGATCGTATTCGGAAGCGATCCGACATCCGGAAACTGCACAGTTTGCCCTTCCCCCGGCGTATCCTGAGGAACGCGGAGCCTTTAGCACAAAAAGACCTCAAGCCAGCAAGGGAACTCCGCCTCTTTTCGCGCATGCGGGTGCCCCGCACCAGCCGAGTAGCCAATTCCGGGCACAGAAGTAAGGCGGCCTACCCGGGGGCCTCCGACCGCATGCTGGCCGCCACCCTGTGGCTGCCTTGTCCATCCACCAGCGCCAGGGCAGCCTCGCCCAAGGCCCTTGTCCGGGCCGGATCGTCCAGCAGCGCGCGAATGGCGCCGCCAAGGCGGTGTCCTGTGACCGAAGCGGCCGGCCCGAGATAAATCGCCGCCCCCGCCTTTTCCAACGCGACGAGCCCACCGATCTGGTTTGCGGCGATATCGACCGCGACCACCGGCAAGCCCAGGCAGCAGCGCTCCCAGCTCATGACACCGCCTGCCCCAATCGAAAGATCCGCCCGCCGCATGAGCTCGGCGACGTTGTCCGCACCCCGGTACAGGTCTGCACCTGGCAGCTTCCCGCAAAGCTGCGCAACCGAATCGGCGTGCGGGTTGCTCGAGCCGATGACGACATCCATAGCAAGTCGCGATTCGACAAGGCCCGCGATCGCCTCCAGCGCCTTCGACGTCTCGTTGGTCGGATCGGAACCGCCAAAGCAGACCAGGATGCGGCCGACCTCGCCGTTGCGCGCAACCAGCAACCGACGCTGTGCGGCAAACTCCGGACGAAGCAAGGCGTAGCGCGGACCGAGCAATTGGACGCAGGCTGTGGATACGCGATCCCGATAGCGCGTATCCATCTGTGCAACGAGGTTCTGATCGAGCAGGATGTCGCAGTCATGCAGGCGGTCGGCGAGATCGTCGATCGCGAGAATTCGCACACCCTTTCGCCGGCATGCGCTCTCCCAATCGGCATCAAGGGCGTAGTGATCGACGATGAGCCAGTCGACCGGGCCGATCTCGTCCATGGCCTCAAACGTCTGTTCCGCGTCATGCTGCCACGTCGTCGGCAACCAGTGCGCATACGAGCGTACGGAATTGGAGATCATCCGATTGCTCGCCGGCGGGTCGGGCAGAAGCCGCACCGCATGCCCATTGCTTTCGACCAACGCGACGAGCGAGGCGGCGTGGCCACGCATGAGAAAGCAGGACTTTGTGCCGCCTTCGGCGAGCACGTTTGCCAGCGTTAGACACCGCGTCAAGTGGCCCATCCCCATCTGGACCGAGGCGTCGACGCGAATGATGACCCGCTGCATATCGTTCATGGGAGCCATGTTAGCCCAGGAGGACTGTTGGCCAGCACAATTCGGAGCTGGAACAGCCCGAATCGGCGCTTGAGCTATTGCATTGGGTTCTATATGCGGAAGCCGCAACCAGGCAACTCTACCGAAGCATGAGCTCTTCCAAAACCATCCTGATCACGACGCTCGCTGAATACCAGACCCGGTTCTGGATTCCGGTGGCGCAGCGGCTGCGCGCTGCAGGACATGACGTCGCGCTGCTCGCCTTCGACGATCGCAGCGCCGAGATGTCGGAAGCGGAAGGCGTGCCGGTCACCAACATGTTTCGCGAGGGCCTCAAGGTCGGGCCTGCGCCCGAAGACGGGGCGGCCTTTGACGCACGCGTTGCTCTTTACGGACTTGACGGCACTAACTTCCTGTTCAGCCACGAGCGCTTCACCTTCGGCATTCGCGACACTGCGGCGCTGCGCCGCCGGTTCATGATCTACGCCAACGCGATGGAGGCCGTGCTCGACCGGCTGAACGCGCAAGGCCGTCGCACCGAGCTGGTGCAGGAGCTCGGCGGTTTTCTTTCCGTCATCGCGAGCTTCTACGCTGCGAAGCGCCGCGGCATCCGCAACTGGTTCATCGAGCCGTCGTTCTTTCGCGGCCGCATGTATTTCACGCCCGACAGCCTCGCCGCGCCCGACGTGATGGCGAAGCCCTCTGACACCGTGTCATCCGAGGTCCAGGTCTATCTCGACGATACGCTGAAACAGCGTGCGATCGTCATCCCAAAGAAAGACCAGCATCACTATTCGGCGGCCTTCAAGAAGGTCGCGAACCTGCGCAATGCGCAGCGCCTCACTGAGAAGCTCTGGGACCAGTTCGCACTCGGCAAGCATCAGGAGTTCGGACACAATCTGCGCCACGCCCGCGTGCACGCGGCGATGGCACTCAATGCGACGCGATTGCGCAAGCTCTACAAGCCGATACCGGAAACGTCTTTCGTCTACTATCCCTTCCACGTTCCCGCCGACATGGCACTGACGCTGCGCTCGCCCGACTATCTGGACCAGGTCGCGACCGTCGATTTCCTTTTGCGAACCATCCCGGACTCGCATCTGCTGGTGGTGAAGGAGCATCCGGCCCAGATCGGCGCGATCTCGGCCGAACGCCTGTTCGAGTTGGCGCGCCGGTTCGACAACTTCGTCCTGCTGCCGCCGCAAACCAATAATTACACGGTGCTGAACCGCTCCGATGCCGTCATCTCCGTCAACAGCAAGTCGGGCGCCGAGGCGCTCCTGCTCGGTAAGCCGGTTGTGGTGATGGGCGATGCCTTCTACCGTTCCTGCCCGCTGGTCTACGCGGTTGATCGCCTCGCTGACGTGCCCGCGCGGCTGCGTGAGGCCTTGCGCGCCGGCCCGTTCGATCCGGCCAAGGTCGCGCCCTATCTCGAAGCGGCCTGGCGGCGGTCGTTTCCGGGCGAACTCTATATCAGCGATCCAAGACTGCTCGACACGTTCGCGGCGTCCCTGCGCGCCGCGATCACCGAGCCCGTCAGTGCGACTTGAACGGAATCAGGGCCCATGCCGCTCGTTTCGATTATCACGCCCTCCTGGAACGTCGAGCGCTTCATCGAGGAAACGATCGCATCGGTCCAGGCCCAGACCTTTGCCGATTGGGAACTCCTGATCGCCGACGACTGCTCGACCGACAAGACACCCGAACTGATCGAGGCGATCTCCGCACGCGATCCGCGTGTCAAGCTGATCCGCCAGGCGAAGAACGGCGGCCCGGCGCTGGCGCGCCAAGCTTCGATCGACCACGCGCAGGGCCGCTATCTCGCCTTCCTCGACAGTGACGATCTGTGGCTGCCGAACAAGCTCGAGCGGCAGCTGGCCTTTGCTCGCGAAAAGCGTGCCGCGCTCAGCTACACCGCCTTCCGCCGCATCGACGAGAGCAATACGACCACCGGCCGCCTGATCGAGGTGCCGGCCTCGCTCACCTATGAGCAACTGCTCAAGAACACCTCGATTGCGACATTGACGGCATTGGTGGACCGCGAGATCGCAGGCCCCGTCGCCATGAAGAACGAGGGTTACGACGATTTCTGCCTGTGGCTCTCGATCCTGAGGCCCGGCCACTCCGCCTTCGGCCTCAATGAGGATCTGGCACGCTATCGCGTCAGGGGCGCCTCGGTCTCCAGCCGTCCCGTCCGCTCCGCCAAATGGGTCTGGCAGATCTATCGGAATGTCGAGCATCTGCCCTTGCTCAAATCGGCCTGGTGCTTCGCCCATTGGGGTGCGCGTGCGTGGCTGAAGCGCCGGGAGTTCTAGTCGCCCGCCCCCAAAAATGTTGAAAACAACCCCATGCAAAGTAGGGGTATTATAATACCTTAAGTTCTCAAAAGCACTTCGCTATTGGCGAGCCCGGCCGTTGCCGATACCACTCAGCCGGCCACTCCGCGCGAACAAATCTGGAACCGATCATGCCGTTTCAAAGCAACAAAAACAGCCGCATCCTCGTGACCGGGGGCGCCGGATTCATCGGATCGCATCTCTGCGAGCGGCTACTCAAGACGGGCGCCGAGGTGGTCTCGGTGGACAATTATTTCACCGGCAGCCGGCGCAACATCGCCCATTTGATCGCCAACCCGCTGTTCGAGGCGGTCAGGCACGACGTCACCTTCCCGCTCTATATCGAGGTCGACGCCATCTTCAACCTGGCCTGCCCGGCCTCCCCGATCCACTACCAGCGCGACCCCGTGCAGACCACCAAGACCTCCGTGCACGGCGCCATCAACATGCTGGGGCTCGCCAAGCGGCTCAAGGCGCGGATCTTCCAGGCCTCCACCAGCGAGGTCTATGGCGACCCCCTGATCCATCCACAGACCGAGGACTACTGGGGTAACGTCAACCCGATCGGAATCCGCTCCTGCTACGACGAAGGCAAGCGCTGCGCCGAGACGCTGTTCTTCGACTATTGGCGCCAGCACGGCCTGCCGATCAAGGTCGCGCGCATCTTCAACACCTACGGCCCGCGCATGCAGCCGAACGACGGACGCGTGGTGTCGTCGTTCATCGTCCAGGCGCTCGGGGGCGAGCCGATCACCGTGTTCGGCGATGGCGGGCAGACCCGCTCGTTCTGCTATGTCGACGATCTCGTCGAAGCCATCACCCGTTTGATGGTGACTGAAGAGGCCGTGACCGGGCCGATCAACCTCGGCAACAATTCGGAGTTCACCATCCGTGAGCTCGCCGAGAAGGTCATCAAGCTCACGGGCTCGCGCTCACAGCTGATCTTCAAGCCGCTGCCGCAGGACGACCCGCGACAGCGCCAGCCCGACCTGACCAAGGCAAAGGCACTTTTGGATTGGCAGCCGAAGGTCGCGCTCGAGGATGGTTTGAAGGAGACCATCGCCTATTTCAAGCACACGCTCGAACTGGCCTGATCGGACACGCGACATTCCCCATTGTCCACGATGGCTTCCCTTTACGACACCGTCGTCGGTCTGCGATCCCGACTTGAGTCGCGGCACGGGTTCGCCTTGCTCGTGCTCCTTCACGGCGCCGTCACCTGCCTGTCGCTGATCAAGGTCGCCAACTATCAGTCTTACATTTTGTTCAGCGAAGAGCGGCTGTGGATCGCAGCGTCAATCGCGCTCGCCTTTTCGACGGTGTCGCTGCTCTTCGTGGTCGCCCGATTCAGCTTCGGCTATTTCGTCGGCTTCTATCTCTACACCATGATCCTCGGCTTCCTGTGGATCGACACGTTCTCGAAATACAATTACGACCACAGGACCGCCGGAATATCGGCCGCGCTCTCGCTGGTGCTGTTCCTGATCCCGGTCCTGTTCATCAGGTCGCCGATCAGGCAGATCGTCGTCCTGTCAGACGCGAATTTCGAGCGCCTCTTGAACTTGATCCTGGCGCTGTGTGTGGCGGTCATTGCGGTAGCGTCGACCTACAATTTCAGGCTGGTGTCGATCGCCCACATCTACGACTATCGCGACGAGATCCAGTTTCCGGGCCCGGTCCGCTACCTGATCGGCATGACGTCCAGCACGCTCCTGCCGTTCGCCTTCACCTGCTACTGGATGCGTGGCTGCTACTGGCGCGTCGCCGCTGTACTTGTCCTGCTGCTTTTGCTTTACCCGATAACGCTGACCAAATTTGCCTTTTTCGCGCCGGCCTGGCTGATCGCGCTCACGATCCTCACGCGACTGTTTGCGGCGCGGACATCCGTCATTCTGTCGCTGCTCATTCCCATGGCGGTCGGGCTTGTCGCAATCGCGATCACCAATGCGGCAATTGACCATCCCGTCGGCAAGTACTTCGACGTCGTGAACATCCGCATGATGGCAACGGCATCGAGCGCGCTGGACATCTACAACGATTTCTTTTCCTATCACCCCCTCACCTGGTTCTGTCACATCTCGCTTCTGAAGACGGTGACGCATTGCCCGTATCAGGACCCGCTGTCGGTCGTGATGCAGAACACCTACGGCTTCGGAAATCTCAATGCGTCCCTGTTTGCAACCGAGGGAATCGCTTCGGTCGGCCCCTATTTCGCACCACTGACGGCGCTGATATCGGGCCTGGTGTTTGCGTTCGGCAACCGCGTCTCCGCCGGCCTGCCATCCCGCTTCATCGTCGTCTCCGCCAGCGCGCTGCCGCAGGTTCTGCTCAACGTCCCGCTCACGGTCGCCCTGCTCTCGCACGGCATGATGTTCCTGTTCCTCCTCTGGTACGTGGCGCCGCGGAGGTTTTTCGAAGACAGGTCGTAAATGGCGCCTGGCCGAAAATTGTCAGGCCGAGAACTCGCGCACCGCACGCACCACCTCTTCCAGCTGCGAAGGGGTGATTTCCGCGAACATCGGTAACGACAGGATGCTCTGCTGGTCGGCATAGGCATTCGGAAACTGCGCCGGACTGTGCTCGAAACGCCGGTAGGCCGGAAGCAGCGGCAGCGCCGTCGGATAGTTGATGGCGGTCTGGATTCCCCTGGCGTTCAGATGGGCGGCCAGCTGATCGCGCTTGGCGTGCCTGATGGTATAGAGGTGATAGACGTGGCTTCGCCCTGGCGCCATTTGAGGGACGTGCATGCCCTCGATCTGGTTCAGCGCGGCATCATAGAACTTCGCGGCCTCCTGGCGCGCCCGCGTCCAATCAGCCAGATGCGGCAGCTTGGCCGACAGGATCGCCGCCTGCATGCCATCCAGCCGGCTGTTGATCCCCTCGATCTGGTGCTGGTGCTTCACGATTCCGCCGTGGCGGGCGAGCATCGCGATATGCTCGGCGAGCGCCGCATTGTTGGTGACGACCGCACCGGCATCGCCCATCGCACCGAGATTCTTGCCGGGATAGAACGAATAGGTCGCTGCGTCGCCGAAAGTTCCGACCATCCGGCCTTTGTAGCTTGCCAGATGCGCCTGCGCGCAATCCTCGATCACCCACAATCCATGCTTCTTCGCGATCGCCATGATCGCGTCCATGTCGGCGGCCTGCCCGTAAAGGTGCACCGGAATGATGCCGACGGTGCGGGACGTGATCGCCGCCTCGATTGCTGCCGGGTCGATCGTGAAGGTCGCCCCATCGGTGTCGCAGAACTTCACGGTTGCCCCGGCATGCGTGATCATCGCGGAGGTCGAAATCCAGGAATGCGCCGTCGTGATCACCTCGTCGCCTGGCTTCACCTTCAGCGCGCTCATCGCGAGGTACAGCGCATCCGTCCCGTTGGCACACGAGACGCAATGCTCGGCGGCCGCAACCTTGGCGAACTCCCGCTCGAACCTCTCGACATAGGGCCCGCGGATGAACGCGTTGTCGCGGATCACGGCCGCGATCGCTGCGTCGATTTCGCCTTTGATGGTCTGATACTGGAGCTGAAGATCAGCGAAAGGAACCGCCATGCAAGCCTCTACGTCCGAAGCCGGCGCGCTGGATTGCCGGCGTACGTGCCGGCGACGGTGATGTCCTTGGTGACCACCGCACCCGCACCGATCACGACGTCGTCGACGATTTGCACCGGCATGATCGTCGCGTTCGAGCCGATGGACACCCGATTGCCGATCCTGGTTTCGCGCCACAATTCCTTGCGGCCACGTGCCGGACCGCCGCTCGCAAAAGTATCGTTGATGAACATCACGCCGTGGCCGATGAAACAATCCTCACCGATCGTGACCAGCTCGCAAATGAAACTGTGCGATTGCACACGCGTGCGAGCACCAATGACGACTCCCTTCTGAATCTCGTTGAACGGCCCGATGAAGCAGTCGTCGCCGATCGCGCAGCCATAGAGGTTGCAGGGCTCAACGACCTTCACGCCGGCGCCGAACGCGACGTCGCGGATACCGACTGAATGCAGCTCGGGCTGGTTCACGAGGCGACACCCAGGCGGCTGCGACGCGGCATGAAGCGGAGCGACACCTCCTGCCCTGTCTCGATCGACTCGTAGAGCGCCGAGATCAGCTCCAGGCTCTTGCGGCCCTGGAGCCCATCGACCAGCGCGGCGCCACGGTCGACGATGCAATCGACGACATGCTGATAATAAGCCTGGTGGCCGAAGCCGTAGACGTTCGGCGGGTTGACCGAGAATTTCTCGATCACTTCCTTATCCGACGGCAGTTCGCTCTCGAAACGCCAGTGCCGGATCTGATTCATGGCGAAACCTCCGACCTCCACGGTCCCCCTTTCGCCAAGAATGGACAGAGAGCCTTCAAGGTCGGCTGGACGCGCCGCGGTGGTTGCTTCAATGATACCAAGAGCGCCATTGCGGAACTTCAGCGTCGCCACCGCCGTGTCCTCAGTCTCGATCTTCACAAGCGCAGTGGTGCTGCGGGCATGGACGCTGACGACGTCGCCAAAAAACCATTCCAGCATGTCGATGTGGTGGCTGGCCTGGTTGGTGAGCACGCCGCCATCATACGCCCAGGTACCGCGCCAGGAGTCCTGATCGTAATAGCTCTGATCGCGGCACCAGCGCACGCGCACGGTGCCGAGCACGAGCTTGCCGAACCGGCCGGCATCGAGCGCCTCGCGTGCCTTGACGATCGGAACGTTAAAGCGGTTTTGCTTGACCACGAAGAGCTTGACACCTGCCTCGTCGCAGGCGCGGATCATGTCATCGGCGTCCTGGAGACGCAGCGCCATGGGTTTTTCGACCACGACGTGCTTGCCGGCACGCGCGCATGCGATCGCGTGCCGAGGGTGCAGCCCGCTCGGCGTGAGCACGGCAACGGCGTCGATGTCGTCGCGCGACAGGAACTCATCGATGTCACCGTACGCGGCGACGGCGAATTTGGCGGCGATCGCATCGGCGCGCGCTCGATCGGAATCGCAGACGGCAACGAGCTTCGCCCCCACGATATGGTTGCCGCCCAACAGGTCGGAATGCCGCCTGGCAATACGCCCGCATCCGAGCAGGCCAAATCTGATCATCAAGACTTCCCCGCCGTCGTCGGAGCGAAGGCCCCTGGAGGGCTTGAAAGCCCCAAAACGCGCGTTTTCCGGTGAACCCGCACCTGTTTCTATCCAAACAACGCGACAAATCAAGGCACAAGGCAGGCCTCCCTGCGCGAGCCGACCGTTACCTTGTTCCTGCGCCGCGCATCACATCGGTCACAAGCTGGACGAAATCCGCCACGAACGCGCGAACCCGGTCGTCCAGATCCGGCTGCAGCTGCCGAACGACCATGTCTGGCGCGGTCCCGGCAACATCCTGGATGTGACCGGCCAGCGCCTCGGGATCGTCAACGCTGAAATATCGCGCCGCGCCACCGGTCTGTTCGCGGTGAACATCGAGGCCAGATAGAAGCATCGGGACGCCGAACGATTTGGCTTCCTCGACCGTCGTGCTCCACCCCTCGCAGCGCGACGGATTGATGAGTGCCGTCGACGAACGCAGCAGTGCATAGACATGATCCAGCGGGATCATGCCGAGATGACGAAAGTTCGCGCCCAGACCGCGCGATTTGACCTGCGCCATGACGCTATCGAAATACTCGGGCTCGCGCGGATCGTAGGTGCTGCCGGAAGCAGCGACGACGGCATCGAAGCCGCGTCGCTTGAGCAGATCGAGCGCATCTACGACGAGCTGATGGTTCTTGTGCCGCCAGAACTGGTTCGGCAAGTAGAAGAATCGCCGGGGCAGCTCATGTTGCGCGAGAACATCGAGCGGGTTCGTTGCCAGCAGACTTGGCGGCGGCTCGGTGGCGAAGCGAACCACCGAGACCCCGTTTCGCAGGCCGGGATAGAATTTTCTGAGATCGCCAAGCGCGCTCGTGCTGCTCAGCATGATGTGCCGGCCCGACGCGATCTGGACCCGGAAACCGAGATCGCGCCGCCAATATGCGGCGCGCGAGAAGAGATGCGGCAGCAGCCGGTGCTGAAAATCGGGGAACCAGGCGATCGCCGGAAACGGCAAGCGCCAACCGAAGAACCGCGCGGACTCGAACACCATGTCGATCTTGCGATTGCGGAACAAAGCGGAAGCGGGCGTATCGAGTCCGAAGGCGAGTGCACGGAAGAGATGGCCGCCGGCGCGATCGAACACCGGCGAGCGGACCACCTCAACGCCCGGAATCCGCGTGAAGGCAGCGATCTCGTCGTCATCATCCGTTGCGCCTGCGAACAGGACCGGCGCGATCGCACCGGGACGATGCCGGTTCAAGACCTCGAACAGATTACGCTGATAATTATATCCCCCCGCCCACAGACGCCTGGGAATATTGGTGAAAGCGACCCGCAGCGTCGCTTGTTCAGTCACGATCCTGACCCTTGAACCATTCCACGTAGTCGGCGAGACCGCGCTCGAGCGGAGTGTGCCAATCGAATTTCATCTCGCCGAGACGTCGGTGATCGGCGAGCAGGCTTGCAGGATCGCCCGGTCGCGCGATGCCGGAATAGCGGACGACGGTGCCGCTTCCCCAATTCTTGACGAGGTGACCTGCAATTTCGGCCACGCTCGCTCCCATCCCGGAGCCGCCATTGACCACGAAGAGGCCGTCCGGTTGCGGGCCTTGTCCGATCCACGCCAGCAATCGAACGACGTCGCGCACGTCGGTCCAGTCCCGGATTTCGGCTCCCGTGCCGCCGAGCGTCAGCACAGGCTCGCCAGCCCTCAACCGTGAGCAGATGTCCCAAAGCAATTGCTTGCGCAGGTTCGGTCCGTAGACCGAGAACAAGCGCACGACGGCACAGCCGATCCCATAGCTGCGCGCGTAGCTTCTGCACAGCTGCTCCATCATCAGCTTGTGCTCGCCATAGGGCGACATCGGCGTCAAGGTCGCGTCCTCGGAGATCGGACCTGCATGGTTCGCACCATAGACCGCCGCGCTCGAGGCCACGATCAGCCGGCACCGGGGCGCAAAACCGCGCAGCCATTCCAGCAGGCGGGCCGTGCTGGTCACGGTTCGGGAAAAGTCCTCGAAGGGCCGCTCGATCGACAGCCCAACGGAAGAACCGCCCGCGAGGTGAAAGACCTGCGAGGGCAGCCCATGCGCAGCCGCAAGCATGTTGAGATTGGCCGCATCGACCTCGCCATTGATCCAGGTCTGCAGGCCGAGCCGGCGCGCGTCGGATGGGTCGAGCGCACCGTGCCCGACCCCATGAATGGCATTGCCGGTCAGCGCCAGCTCACGAACGAGATGGCGGCCGATGAACCCGTTAGCGCCTGTGACCCAGATGGACATCGAACTATCTTGTGCTCAACTAGCTGCATTCCGCGGGCCGAATCGGCGGCCGATCTGACGCCTTGCTGATTGTCTCATCGCTCATCCGGAGACAACTCCCTGACGACGGTTGCCGGGTTTCCAGCAACAATCGCGTAGGCCGGAACGTCCTTGGTCACAACCGCTCCTGCGGCTACGATCCCGCCCTCCCCAATCGTAACGCCGCGCATGACCATCGCGCCGGCGCCGATCCAGGCGTCATCACTGATCTTAATCGGACGATCATCCAGAAATACCGCCCTGGGGTGGCCTGTCGAAAAAATCTGCCTGGCCTGCTCGTGCCGCTCGGCGGCCCTGATGGGATGCGAGAGATTGTCGAATATGTTCACGGCATGTGAGATCAGGACGCGATTTCCAATTTCGATCGACGCCCCCGACCAAATCCGCGTCCCCACGCCCACATAACACCATTCTCCAATCGAGATCCGGCCGCCGTGACCGAGCACCATCAATTCGCCCCTGATATGCGAATAGCGACCAATGACGATCTGATCGCTGTCGCCAAGCGCGTTCCTGATCCTTGCGCAGTGGGCCAGAAAAGCGCCCTCTTGCAAGCGGCAGGTGGCACGCCCGATGAGCCGTTGGGCGAGCAAATGGAGATTAATCCCGTCTATGAACCTTGCACAATGGCGCGCAAGCTCGGCAAGGCTGGGCATCAACGTTTCCTCTTGTATGGCGCCGACGCCTCGGTCCGAAAGTGCACGGGACACATCCCAAAAATCTGGCTCGATCTCCAATGGACGACATTCGGCGCGGCGCGTCAAATGGCTAGAGACCCGCTACGATCGCCTGAAAGAGGCCCCACTGACGCGCCTTGGTGTGGATATCATTGACTCGAATTCGTCCGTTCGTGGCTATTTGCCGTACATCTGTCCAGTCGGTGATAGCTCGCTCGATCTGTTCAAGACAACTCGTCTCATCGTGATAGACCAGCATCGTTTCGTCGGCGACCATTCCCTCGGGATAGTTGCCAGCGTCCGACACCAGCAGCGCACCACACCCCATGGCTTCGAAACAGCGCATGTTGCCGCGATCTTCGCCTGCCATGTCGATCGCCCCGTTGAGGACGACCTTGGATCGTCCGATCAATTCATAGAGCTCTCTTCCAAAGACCGGCGGCCTGGCAATTCCTGCAACCATCTTGGGGCGCCGATGCCTCTGGAGCGGCAGCAAATGGCCGATCGAGCTCTCCGCGAGCCTCGTCAATCGCGACGCGTCAAGACAATAGACGATATGTCGGCTTCCGGCGAGGGCAGCAACCTTCTCCAGCGTTCTTGCACGCGCCGAATGATGCCGTGTGTAGCCACCCACAAACAGAACATCGATGGGGCGTTCATCCCGCACGTACTCGCTCATAGCGGAATCGATCGCGGGAGAAAACCATTCCGCCCGGCACCCCTTGTCGCGCCATGACTGCAGAATCGACGGGAAATTTCCGAGCACAGCACCATAGGCCGTCAGGTCTGCGTTTCCCGACGGCGCCGCGCGCCAACAGAGCGTCTTCCTCACGCAACCGGGCAGCCTGCGAACGAAGGTGCTCGGAAACGCGACTGGATCGAGGTTGTAAAGCACTTCGGTTCTGTGGTGCTCGATCTGCGCGAGCAGAATGTCTTCCAGTGCGGCTCCTTGACGAATACCATGTTCGCGTGCCCACCGGCCTTGTAGACGACTATCGTTGGCGCAGGTCAGAAAGGCACTCGTATCACCGTCGAGCACAGGTTGCAGAAAGTGAAGCGCGCCAAACCGATCGTTGAGAAACGCGTTGCGCCGTTCCTGAAAACTCAGACCTTCTGGTGCCAGGCGATCCAGGCGCGCGAGGTAGGACGTCGTAAGACCGCAATTCTGAAAAACTCGCATGTCTAAGCGTACCTTGCCAGCGTCCACTTCATATTGAGATACGGCCAGATCCGGCCGGCCGCCTCCCAGTCCCACGCCTTGGCCGCGGTCAAGCGGCCGACCGTCGCGGACAGGCTGGCTTCATCGACCAGCTCGGCGAATGCCGGCACCTTGCGCTCGAGCAAGGCTGCGATCCAGCCGGCAAGCGGGCCGTTGAGCCACTCCGGCATCGGCGAATTGAAGCCGACCTTGCGGCGCGCGGTCCGGATCTGCTCCGGCATCAGGTTGGCCATCGCCCGTCGCGCGACGGCCTTGGTGTAGCCGTCCGACAGCTTGCTCGATTCCGGCAGAGCCATCGTATAGGTCACCAGGCGCCAGTCCATGAACGGCATGCGAACCTCGATGCCGTGCGCCATCGAAAGGCGATCGAAGTTGCGCAGAATGGTAGGCAGCACCGTGCTGTGGAACATGCGGTAGAGCCGGCGATTCAAGGCGCCCCATTCGCGCGGCAGCTCGTGGTCTTCGGCGACCAGCGGCAGCTCCGCAGGAACGTTCAACAGACCGCCGCGCAGGAAGTAGTGTCCGCGGGCCCTGATCGTCAACGCCCGCACGAGATCGACGCCGCGCCGCGCCAGCGCCGAGCGGGAAGCAAGGTCGGCCGCAGCATTGCGAATTCGGAAGGCGCCCACTTGTCCGTCCTGCAAATAGGCGCCCATCAGCTCGTCCGCGCCGTGACCATCCAGCGACACCGTCACGTTGTGGCGTCTCAGCTCGCGGTAGATCAGCCACGCGGCGCTGGGCAGCCCGATATAGACGTCGTCATTGTCGTCCAGGATCTGGTCGATATCGGTCAACGCATCTCCGCGCCCGATTTCAAGGAACGTGGGCGTGACGCTGGCCCAGGCGGCCGCGACCTCGGCCATCGGCCGTTCGTCGTTCGCGGCGCCCGGGAACGTCGCCACGAAGGCGTGCCGCCATGCGGTGCTGTCGCGCGGCCCCATGCCGGCCCTCTCATGCGCCGCCATCGCACAAATCACCGCCGAGGAATCGAAGCCTCCGGACAAGCAGGTTCCGATCGGGACATCGCTGCGCATCCGCAAGGCCACCGCGTCCTGGAACAACTCGCGAAAGCGCTCCACGCGCCCGGCTTCGGTGCGCGGTATGTCCGGCAGATGGTCAACGGTCCGCCACCAGCGCCGGACGTCCACCTTGCCGTGGCGCAGCCACATGCAGTGACCGGCCTGGAGCCGGCGGACGTTGCGGAACAGCGTCCGCTCGCTACCCTCGACGCCGAACGCATCGAGCAGCATGCGCGGTGCCACATCGGTGTCGATCGACGCATCGATCAATCCGCTCCGCGCCAGCGCACGCTGCTCGGACGCGAAGACGAAGCGTTCGGGCGACAGGGCATACAACAGCGGCTTGATGCCGAAGCGATCACGCGCCAGAAACAACTCGCCGCTGATGGTGTCGAAGATCGCCAGCGCCCACATGCCGTTGAAACGCAGCAGCATATCCTCGCGCCAGGCCTGCCACGCCGCGAGGATGACCTCGGTGTCGGACCGGCTGCGGAAGGCGGCGCCCCGTTCCTCGAGCTCGCGGCGCAACTCGAGGAAATTGTAGATCTCGCCGTTGTAGACGATGACGTGGCGACCATCGGCGGACATCATCGGCTGATAACCGCCCTGGCCGGGATCGATGATCGCCAAGCGACGGTGGCCGAACGCGAGGCTTCCGTCTGCGCTCGACCAGATACCCTCCCCGAAGGGCCCTCGATGCGCGAGCAGCTCCGTCAACCGCTTGATGTCGGCCGGCGCGACGGCATTGCCGCGAAAGTCCAATATGCCGGCAATTCCGCACATTCCCTAGACCGCCTTGATCGGAATGAAACGGCCGACGACGGCGCGAAGGTCGCGCCAGCAGACGGCGCGATAGGGACCAAGCTGCGATGCGCCGACCGCGGCGACAAAGATGGTCGCAGCCGATAGTGACGCCACGCCGCCGACATACCACCATGCCGGCGCGGACTCGAAGGCGATGCGATCGACCCCATGGCGAAGCACCAGCGCCACCAGAATTCCGACACCGAGCGGCATCAGCATGAAGTGGAGCACGCGTGACCACATACCGGCAATCTTGATACTGGAGCGCACCACAAGCACCGTCGTGATCATCTGCGCGATCATACCGACGCAGGCACTCCAGCCCGCGGCTTGCCAGCCGAAACGCGGCAGCGCGATCAGGCTGGTCGTCAGCGTAACGACGCCGGTGCAGAGCGCGATCAACGCATTGGCGCGGGATCGTCCCTGCGCCAGCAAATAAAATGCAAGGACGTTTGCGCTCGATCCCAAAATTCCGGCGACCGACAGCACCACGAGCACCCTCTCGCCTTCGGCCGCGACCTCGGCCCCCGTCCACAGGTGCAGCAGCGGTCCGGCGACGGGAATGAGCCCGCCGAGCGCGCTCGCGGCCAGTACGTTGAGGATCCAGGACGAGCGGAGCAGCAGATCGACCTTGCGGTCTTCCGCCTCCTTGTGCAGCGAGCTGAAGAACGGAAACAGGGTTTCGCCGATTTTCAGGACCCCGATGTAGACAGCCTCCTCGAGGCGCTGAGCGACGCCATAGAACCCCACGAATTGCGGCTGCAGAAGTGCGCCGAGGAGATAGCGGTCTGCCTGCGCGGCAAATAATGCACCGCCCTGGGCCACCAATTGCCAGCCCCCGAGACGGACCAGCTTTCGCAGCGCACCGCGATGAATCGCAGGTCGCGCCAACCAATTCCCGATCGCCTGCCGGGACCAGCCGAGCGTCGCGAGCAGGCTGGCCGCAAAGCCCAGTGCCTGACAGCCTAGAAATGTCGACGCATGCGGCGCGGATGGGACGAGGAGCAGCATGGATGCGGTCGCGGTAACCGTACTGACGATACTGATCGACGCAATCCGCCGATAATCCTGGCGGGCGGTGAACAGTGTGAGAAGGATCGCCGACAAACATTGGCACAGCCAGCCGAAGCTCGCCAACGCGAAGGCGCGCTCGAGATCGTCGGCGACCGGTCCGCTGAGATGGAATCCGAGGCGCGCGAGCGGCGCGCCGGCGAAGCCATAGAACGCCGCAATCAGGGTGCCCGCACCGATTGCCAGTGCCATGGCGGTTGCAAACAACCTTCGCGCCTCGTCGCGATCGGACGGCGCCAATCGCTGCGCGAGTTCGCGCGCCGTCGACATCGCCAGCGAATTGCTGAACACGAGCGCCGGCGCGATGGAGGCCGTGACCAGCCCCGCGACGCCGAAAGAAGCTGGGCCAAGGCGGAGCACGACGAACGGCAGGATGGCCAGATTGAGCGCCACCGCCACCACGAACGCAATTGCGTTCCAAGCCGAATTTCCGAGCAGATCGGGCGGACTTTTACTCACACGATTTCCAACCATTAGGCCATGCCTGGCCGTCCTCGATCGCTAGTCGATTGCGGCAACGGAACACACGTTTTCGGGCGACTTGATAGGCCTCGCAGGCGCGTCTTAAGGCGGTTGAGCAGCTTAGGCAATGCCGTGGAGCCGGGGACCAGATCTGCCAGGCCGCGAGCACGTCGCCGGTCCAGAAGCGCAGGAACGCCGAATGAGCAGCAGTCGCTGGGTCAGGCCGGGCAAGATCTTGGCCGACCACGTGGACGAGGCGGCGCAAACGGCCGGTTCCGCCCGGCATGGACGCGGCTGGTGAACATGAGCGGCGGCACGATGCGTGAGCCCGCACCACCGTCACTCCCCAGATTACGAACCTTCACCAAGGGGTCCGGTCCAGCGGCGCAAAGGGGCTCGACGTGTGCACGCGTCAGCCTAGTGGATGAGGAAGCTTCGCATCAGAACGTCGGTCATATGAGATAGGCCTGAACCATCAAAATGGGACACGGCCGGATCACTCTGATGGTTTGCCCAGATTCCATGATCAAAGGAGGACGCTTGCGTCTCGAAGTGAAATCCGATGCTTCGAAGCCCGCTCGAAAGATCCGGCGATCCGATGTTGGCAGGACCAGTAGCCTCGATCTGCCCAATGGGCTGGATCTCAGATCGGAAAACAAACGCTTCGTCATGTCGCAGGAGAAAATTCGTCGCAGATGACGCGTCGGCCGTGGCACCCGCCGAAGGAATACCGATCGTGCCGTCGCCGTTGAGGTCCTGTTGAAAGGTGGTCTCAAGCGACTCAAATGACACATTCGTCCCGGTCACCTCGGGAACGATATTGCCGGTATAGTTGCCGTTGCTGTCAGTGCTCCAGGCCGTGAAGTGACCCGTCGCAGAGTCCTTCCACGCAACATCGTATCCGCTCGCCGTCTTCTCGGCTGCGATTGGCGCCCAGGTGCCATACGCCTGGGCGCTGACCGACGAGCCGGAAATCTTCAGGAGAGGCCCGCTGCCGGTGCTGATAGCATCGAGGTAGAAGTTGTCACCCACCTGCACCAGCTTGGTAGAGCCCTGTGCTTCAATGGTGGTGGTGGGAATGCCGATCGTGCCGTCGCCGTTGAGGTCCTGTTGAAAGGTGGTCTCAAGCGACTCAAATGACGCATTCGTCCCGGTCACCTCGGGAACGATATTGCCGGTATAGTTGCCGTTGCTGTCAGTGCTCCAGGCCGTGAAGTGACCCGTCGCAGAGTCCTTCCACGCCACGTCGTATCCGCTCGCCGTCTTCTCGGCTGCGATGGGTGCCCAGGTGCCGTAGGCCTGGGCGCTGACCGACGAGCCGGAAATCTTCAGGAGAGGCCCACTGCCGGTGCTGATAGCGTCGAGGTAGAAATTGTCGGCTACCTGCACTAGCTTGGTGGAGCCCTGTGCCTCGATGGTGGTCGTGACAACACCGATCGTGCCGTCGCCGTTGAGGTCCTGCTGAAAGGTGGTCTCAAGCGACTCAAACGACGCATTCGTCCCGGTCACCTCGGGAACGATATTGCCGGTATAGTTGCCGTTGCTGTCGGTGCTCCAGGCCGTGAAGTGACCCGTCGCAGAGTCCTTCCACGCCACATCGTATCCGCTCGCCGTCTTCTCGGCCGCGATTGGCGCCCAGGTGCCGTAGGCCTGGGCGCTGACCGACGAGCCGGAAATCTTCAGGACAGGCCCGCTGCCGGTGCTGATAGCGTCGAGGTAGAAGTTGTCGGCTACCTGCATCAGCTTGGTGGAGCCCTGTGCCTCGATGGTGGTCGTGACAACACCGATCGTGCCGTCGCCGTTGAGGTCCTGTTGAAAGGTGGTCTCGAAAGACTCAAGGGACGCGCTGGTGCCGGACAGGTCGCCAGTGAGACTCGAGACGTAGTTGCCGTTGCTGTCGGTGCTCCAGACAGTGTAGAGACCGGTTGAAGAATTTTTCCAGACGACATCATATCCGCTGCCGACCTGCTCGGCGCCGACTGGCGCCCACGGCGCATAGCTGGTCGACACCAATGCTGAGCCGGAAATCTTCAGAGCAGGTCCGCTGCCGGTGCTGATAGCGTCGAGGTAGAAGTTGTCACCCACCTGCACCAGCTTGGTAGAGCCCTGTGCTTCAATGGTGGTGGTGGGAATGCCGATCGTGCCGTCGCCGTTGAGGTCCTGTTGAAAGGTGGTCTCAAGCGACTCAAATGACGCATTCGTCCCGGTCACCTCGGGAACGATATTGCCGGTATAGTTGCCGTTGCTGTCAGTGCTCCAGGCCGTGAAGTGACCCGTCGCAGAGTCCTTCCACGCCACATCGTATCCGCTCGCCGTCTTCTCGGCTGCGATGGGTGCCCAGGTGCCGTAGGCCTGGGCGCTGACCGACGAGCCGGAAATCTTCAGGACAGGCCCGCTGCCGGTGCTGATATCGTCGAGGTAGAAGTTATCGGCTACCTGCACCAGCTTGGTGGAGCCCTGTGCCTCGATGGTGGTCGTGACAACACCGATCGTGCCGTCGCCGTTGAGGTCCTGTTGAAGGGTGGTCTCGAAAGACTCGAGGGACGCGCTAGTGCCGGACAGATCGCCAGTGAGATTGGAGATATAGTTGCCGTTGCTGTCGGTGCTCCAGACGGTGTACAGCCCGGTCGAGTGATTTTTCCAGACGACATCATATCCGCTGCCGACCTGCTCGGCGCCGACTGGCGCCCACGGCGCATAGCTGGTCGACACCAGCGCTGAGCCGGAAATCTTCAGAACGGGTCCGCTGCCGGTGCTGATGCTGTCGAGGTAATAGCTCGTGCCTGTCTGCACCAGCTTGGTGGAGCCTTGCGCCTCGATCGTAACGTTGATCAGGCTAGCGCTGGCGACCGTACCGTCCGCGAACTGAAAATTCTCCACCCCTGTCAGGCTGTCGGTGCCGTCGGGTGAGCCGGAGCGCAGATCGCTTATGGTGAAGGTCTGCGAGTTCGCATCATATGTGATGGAGTAACTGGCCTTGTTACCCGAATACACCGCCGTATCGGTCCCGGCGCCGCCGATGATGGTGTCGTTGCCGCCGCCGCCGGTGATGGTGTCGTTGCCCGAGCCGCCATTCAGCACGTTGGCGATGGCGTTGCCGATCATCGTGTCGTTGCCGGTGCCGCCAATCGCGTTGTCGATGTAGGAACGTGCGTCGTTGTTGTAGAGATAGGCGTTGTAGACGTTGCCTACCGCATAGTGGCCGTTGCCGAGATAGGCCAACTGCGTGCTCGAGAATACCGACGATGCGCCGGGATTGAGATTGATGGTCAGGTTCGTCGCATAGTTCGACAGGTCGTAGGTATCGACACCACCGCCATCCCAGATCGTCTCATAGATGCGGTTGGCCGAACCACCGGCTCCGCCACCCGGCGCAAGCTGCGCGACGCCATTGATGAACTCCTGCCCCGTGGTCGGGCTCCAGGTGTAGACCGTGTTGCCGCTCTGGGTCGTGTAGTTCGCGCCGTACATCGTTTGCAGCGCGAGGATATCGTTGGCCATGTAGGTCTGCGGATATCCGTACGCCTCATTGGTGTAGCCGGTCGTCGTCGAAGCTCCGACATAGCTGCGATAGCTCATGACGGTGTATTCGGAATCGTCATGCGCGCTCGGCACCGCGACGTTGGCGGGGCCGCCGGTCTCCTGGCTGTGCTTCAGGCCGAAGGCGTGACCGAGCTCGTGCAGCGCGGTCGCGAAATAATAGTTGCCGAGCGAGGCCTGCGAATAATTGTATGCGGTTCCGAACCAGACGTCGCCGCCGGATGCATAGCTATTTGGATAGTAGGCGTACGAGGTCGGATTGGCGGCCGGCGACTGCGCCACCATGATATCCGCGCCGTTGGTCCCGGCGTACTGGATGGTGGCGTTGGTGTAGCTTTGGATCAGCCCGATCGCGTAGTTGATCGCAGCCTGCATCTGGCTCGGGGCTTGAGAGAAGCCCGATGTGGTCGGCTCGCCGTTCCCGCCGGTATAGGGGTTCGAGTAGTCGCCGGAGGCATCCGGAAAGCTGTAGGTGATCGTGCCGGTCCATTTGTAACCGGACAGCATTCCATCGATGTCGGCATTGCCGGTTGCGCCGATGGTAACCGCGGTAGCCAATGATCACTCTCCCGGTAGCGCCGAGCGCACCCTGATTCGGGGCGCCGCGCCAATTCTAAGGCCTCGTTTTATATGTTTGTTTTAATTTGGATAGGTTGTGCGAAGCCGCCCTGATAACGACTTGTTAATCAGTCTCCCTGTGTTTACACGGGGTTGGACGAGACCACCGCAGCAATCTTGAGGCAACCCATGGGACCGTTCCGCCCTGCGGCCGGCCTTTTCGTGGCCCTCGCCGCGCTCGCCGGCTCGGATCACCCGCTCCTGGAGGAACAGCCCGTCATGGTTCGCAAAGCCGAGGCGCAGGAAGCAGGTAAACCCGGGCGCGCCGGGATCATGCCGCCGGCGCGCGATCCCTCCATTGCCGTCGCCGAGGAGTACGAGCTTGCTCGCCGAAAGGGAACGGCCGAGGCGCTGGAGCTCTTCATTGCCCGCCACGGGGACGACCCGCTCGCGGAGAAGGCTCGCGCCGAGCTGAAGCGCCTGTCGCGCTGAGCCGGGGCCAGCGCGCGTCAGCCCCACGTTTCGCCGACGACACCTCAGCACAGCGAGGCCGCGGGTTGAGCTCAAAGACCGCTGGATGCGGCGCCTTTTGACGCCGGTCTCGAAACGATGGGTGCAGAGAACGAGCCTTCCGCAGCCGGAGTTGGCGCGTCGAGAGCTGTCGTCGGAGGAATTGGTACCGCGCCAACTGGAGGCCCGGACGGTGCTGGCGCTTCCGGCCGCTGCAACGCCAGCACCTCGCTGCGGTCGCCGTGCTTGAACGTGACTTCGCGCGGCTGAACGGCGCTGAGCGACCAGCCTGCCCGCGATTCGCCCTGGCGCATGCGGATCACCTTCTGATCGGTGCGGTCCATGAGGATCGCAATGGCCTCGCCCTCGCCAACCACGGCTCCGACCAGGACGAGCGGCAGCGGCGCCTCGGCCGCCTTCGGAGGCGGCGGCGCTGGGGCCTCTTCGGCCGACGATGCCGCCACCGCGCGCGGCGGCGGCCGGCGCGTCGCCGAGAAGATCGGGCGTTCCTCCGTTGCGGTCAGCGCCGACAGCGGCACAGACCAGAGCGGATTACCTCGAGGAAGCGGCCTGCTTGCGGATTGCGCGGGCCTTGCGATCGGGCGCACTGCGCCAACGTCAACAGTATCGGTCGAATTGCTGACCGTATCGTCGGACAGGATATCGATTCGGGACGAGGTCACCGCCATCGTCGCCCCCGTGCCCAAGGCAGGGATGATCCACAGCGCGACCAATCCGATCCGTCCCAGCCGTCCGAACATCGACACTCCCCTGCGACCGACTGCCGGGCGGCGTGGCCGAGCCGGCAAACTAGTTCCGATGTGCTCTGCCATCAACCCGCACCCATCAAAACAGCGCTGGAGATGAAGGGAACCACCTCTCCAGCCTAGTTTCCTGCCCGCCACTGGCCGGAAACGCCGAGGATCACCCTGACGCGGCCGGCGCCAGCTTCGTTCAGGGTCGTTGTCTGCGGCACCTGAACATCGAGCTGGTCGACGAACAGGAACGGCATGCCGGCTTCGAGATCGTAGAGCAGCTTCTGCAAGCTGGTCTGCTCCAGTTCGCAACTGACGACGAGGCCGACGAGACCATCCTTGGCTTGCGCGCCGGAGACGTCGACCTGCGACGACTGGACCGTGCCGCCGACATTGGCCACCGCCGACGCAACGCGCTGCAGCAGATTGGCGCCCGCGACCGTCACGGTCGGCCCTTCCAGGAAAGGCGTGCCCGGATGGTCGGCCGACGACGCGGCCTTGCCACCGGCGCCGGTCTTGCGGCCGCGCAACTGGTCGAGCAGATCGGAGGTCTGCACCAGCGCCTGGCGATGGGCGAAGACGTCGGCGACCGAGAGCACCGTGATGAGCAAGAGACCGCCGGTCATGGCGGCGTAGAGCGTCACCGCGATCAACGGCGAGGTGGTCAGGGCGCGTGTCATGGTGCTTTGGGCGCTCATGGCACGTTCCTCGGCTCGATCTGTGCCTCGATATGGAAGCGCTCTCCAGGATCCGAGGGCGCGCGCGTGGTCGGGGCGTAGAACGTCGCGCGGGTGAAATGCTGGGATTGCTCGATCAGCGGAATCAGCGACGGCGCGTCATGCGTGATGCCGGCGATCTGCAGCTTGTTGCCTGCGAGATGCAGCTCGGTGACATAGGTGTGGTCCGGCAGCACGCGGCTGAGCGACTCCAGCACGATCACGCTCGCCGCACTCTCATATTTGCGCCGCTCGAGAAGCGCCAGCGGCGAACGTTCGCCGCCGTCGGTGCCCATCCGCAGCGCGGCGCGGCGCTGGGTGATCTGGCGCTCGAGCTCGCTCTCCTGCGCGCTGAGGCTGTCGGCCAGATAGCTTGCAAGAACAGAGGCGACGACCGCCGCGACGGCGGCGACGCCGAGCGTGACTTGGAGCATCCGGCTCAGGCGAGCCCGGTCGATGGCGCCGCGGGATTTCTGCTCGAACACCTTGATCCGGCCCTGCGCCGGCTCGGCTGCATCGGTCCAGATCGCGATAGCAGAGGGATGGAAGTCGGACACCGCGTCGACATAGCCCATCGCAAGCTTGCGCGGCGCTGCGGCGATCACGGTGGTGATCGCCTCGCTGCCGCTCGCCGACGGCGCGCCACAGCCGAATATGGCATCGCCAGCATTCCACGGCGTCAGTCGGTCGATTTGCGCCCGCACGATGCCGTCGAGGAAATCGGCAGCGCGGGCCGGCAATTCGAGCGGGCGGAAGAGGAAACGTGTCGGCCGCAACACGATTTCGATGCGGCTTCCGCGAAGCACCGGCGCCAGATTGGCCGCGGCGAACTCGCCATCGCGAAAGGCGATCCCGGCCGGAACGTTGTCCGGCTTGTTGGCAGCCTCGAGCGCAAACTCTCCGGTCTCACTCTCGACCAGCCGGACGAGGCGCGGCGACACCATGCGCTCGAAGCCGGCGACGATGGTCGCAGCGACCGTGCCGGTCCAGGCGTCGAGGATCGCGCGTATCGATTGCAACAGATTCATCTCACAGAGGCTTTCCGGCGGAGCCGTCCAGGTCGTTGTGCCACGACAATACACGATAGGGTTCGTCGGTACCCTCGAGAAGCAGAATGACGATTTCGGCCGAGCTGCGCCGGCGCGCCGCCGACTCGACTGCGACGGTCAGCCGGTAGGCTTTTGAGCCATCCAGCGTGGCGCTATCGGAGCCGGCAACACCAAGCAGGGCGCGCGGATCGACATTGGGATCAGCCCGGTCCCTTAAGAGCTGCTGCAACGCCTCTGGCGTCATGCCCGGCAGCGCCGCCAGCACCTGGGGTGCGGCATCGAGAAGATTCACGGTCCGCATGTTGCTGAAGACGGTGACGAAGGGCAGCATGCGCTCGACCACCGCGGACGGGATACCGCGCACCAGCCAGAGCTCTTCGACATGCGGAAACGGCGCATGCCGCGGCAGATAGGCCGAGCCAAGCGTGCGGTAGTAGGAATTCTCCCGATCGCCGTTGCCCGCTTCGGTCGATGCCCGCCATGCGAGGATCCGGTCGGCGTAGCTCGCTGCGTCCGTCTCACTGATCCCAAGCCCGATCATTAATCCAGCGAGCAGCCCTTTCGGCGCGGCATTGAGGTCGATGCGCGCGGCTTCGGAACGGAACGTGACGGACACCCGTCCCGCACCGATGCGGGCATTGAACGTTCCGCTGGTCGGGTGCGCCTCGGCTTTTGCCGTCAACTGATAGGCGGCGAGCTCGACGCCCGCGCTCACCAGCGCGTCGGCCTGGACATGATCGGTGTTGCCAGCCACCGTGACGGCGGTGTTGGTCACGTAGGTCAGGTAGATCAGGACGAGCGCCGCCAGCGCCGCCAGCATCCAGAGCACCGCGACGACGATGAAGCCGCCTGCTTCCCCAGCCGCGCTCAGGCGGCTGCGCGTGGTCGCCGTGAGTGTCACAGCTGCTCCTGTTTCTGCGCGGGCTCCGGCCTTGCACGCGCGGTGGCGCATGTCGCGGGATTCTTGGCGCGCGCGCATTCGGCCGGTGTTGTGATGTGCGGCATCACCGCGCCTGAAACCGCCAACACCTGGCCGGTCGAACTGTCACGCACGGTAACGCGAATGCGCTCGGGCAGCTGCGGCTGGTCGCGCCAGGTCGGCTGCCAGACCTGATCCGGCCCGGAATAGGAGAAGCTCACGCGGAACGGCGCGCGCAGCAACACCACCTGATCGACGAAACGGATCTGGCCGTCGGGCGGCATCGGCGCGAACGGAGCGCGCTCACGCACCAGCGCGAGCCCCTGCGCATCGGCCTTCTCGATCAGCCGCACGTTCTCGAGCCCCGGGCGCACGTTGGGACCAAGCGCCGTGCGTACGAAGGTCACCGCCAGCTCGGAACCCTCGAACAGCGGGGTCCTGCTATCGGCATTCATCGGGAGCAGCTCGGCGACCGACAGATCCGCAACGATACGATCAAGCCCGGTGGCAACGCGCTCGGCCCGTTGCACCCGCGCGATGCCGCGATTCCAGTTCGGCAGCCACTGCGCGGTGACCGTCGCAAGCGCAGCGAGGATGACGGTCATCAACAGCGTCGCCAACAACACTTCGAGCAGCGTGAACCCCGCCTCCTCGGCCAATGCGCGGCGCAGCTTCATTGTGCGGCCCTCGGCACCAGCTTCACGGTGGCGACCTGGAACGTGCTGCCGTCGGCACGCTGCAGCCTGAGCGTGACCGACAGCGGCACGAAACGGTCGGTCGCGGGATCGCCGCCCGGCACGTTCATCGGCGCCACGTCCATGCGCCAGCGGCTGCCGGCGAGCTCCCCGCTCTGCCGTCCCGGCTTGATCAGCGCACGCGGCGGCAATTGCGCCAGCAGCGTCTCCGCCGTTCCGGCCAGCGCCAGGCGCTGATCGATCGAGCGGGTCCCCTGCACCGTCGTGGCGATGACTGTCCCGATCGTACCGAGCACGGCCGCGATGATCGCAAGCGCAACCAGCGCCTCGATCAAAGTGAAGCCGGCTTCGCCTCTAGAGCCGTTTCCGTTCCGGTTGAATCGGAATGGGGCTCCGGATTCTTGTTTTGACGCGTTTTCTTCACGCGAACCGGTATCCATTTCGCTGAAAAACGCTTTATAGCAGCTTCTGCGCGACAATCTCGACGCCTCCGGTCAGCCAGTTCACGCGCACCTCGTAGCCCATGCCGGGTCGTGCCAGCGCGATCACGCCGCCGCACGACATACCCGACGGGAAGAAATCGATCGTTCGCCCACCGGCACGGTCGGCGCAGCGTGCAGCCAGCATGGCCTGTACCGTGACGTCGTTCGGCAGGCGGAGAACCCGTCCGGTGACGCCAGAACGGATCGCGCGAGCCTCGGCATCAACCTGCGTCGCCACCCTGACCTGACGACGCAGCGCCGTGCCGCGATCGGCCTTCAATAGGGCCGCGGTCGCGACCGCATAACTCTCCAGCTTGGCCCGTGTCGTCGCGCGCGGGATCGCCGGCAGGATGATCGCCGCGAGCAGGCCAATGATGGCGAGCACGCACAGGATCTCGATCAGCGCGAAGCCGCGCGCATCGAGTGCGGTCTCAGCGCGCGCCGCTGGCAATGTCGGCCGCCGTTCCACTGCCGCCTTCCTGACCGTCCGATCCGAGCGAGATGATGTCATAGGGCGCGCGCTCGCCTGGCGCGCGGTAGACATAGCCGTGTCCCCAGGGGTCGTTCGGCACGACGCCGCCACGCAAATACGGCCCGTTCCAGCCTGGCACATTGTTGCTGCGCGCCAGCGCGGCAAGACCCTCGTTGGTCGAGGGATAACGACCGAGGTCGAGGTAATAGAGGTCGAGCGCGCTGGAGAAACTCTCGATCTGGATCTTGGCCGCCTTCGCCTTGGACTCGCCGAGATAGTTCAGCACCCGCGGGCCGACCAGCGCCATGATCAGCCCGATGATGGTGATGACGACGAGGATCTCGACCAGCGTGAAGCCAGCCTCCCCTCGGCGCGCGCGCCGCCCGCGCTTTGCGAGCGCGACAGAATTTCTGGTCACTTCAACCCCTCCGTATCCGGCTTGAAGCGCGATGAGATCATCGCACTTCAAGTTGTTGTTTGCGCATGATCTTTCGGAAAACCGCTTCGCACTTCGCGCTAACGCCGCCCTTCGGGTCCGGATCATGCTCTAGCCGACAATTTGACTGACCGACATCAACGCTGTCATGACAGACACGATCAGACCGCCGACCACCACCGAAATCACGATGATTGCGGCAGGGCCCGCGATGCCGACGGCGCGATCGAGCGTGCGCTGCAGCTTGGCCTCGTAGAAATCGGCGACGCGGCCGGACAACATCGGCAACTGCCCGGTCTCGTCGCCGAGCCTGAGCATGCGCACCGCCATTGCCGGCAGCGCGTCGGTCTCGGCGAGTGCATCGGACAGTTTCGCGCCGTGACGGACGCGGTCGGCGGCCTCGCTCCATACGGTCGAGGGGCCCGCGGTCGCCATCATGTCGATGAGGATACGCAGTGTGGTCGTCAGATTGACGCCACTGCCGAGCAGCACGCCGAGGTTCCGGCAGAACAGCGCGGTGCGATACGAGCTCACGATACCGCGGATCGCCGGCAGCCGCGTGATCGTGTTCGCGATCCCTCTGCGAATGCGCTCCTGCCGCAACACCAGCCACAGGACCGCGATCGTCGCCGCGAGTCCCGCCAGGACGGCATCGGAGTTGTTATGCATGAAGGTCGACATGTTCAGGAAGACCAGGAGCATCGGATCGACCTTGGCGCCGAAATCCTGCAACACGCTCGCGAACTGCGGCAGCACGAAGGTGAGGAAGAACAAGAGGACGCAGGCGGCCGCGCCCAGCACGAAGACCGGATAGCGCATGGCATCGCTGAGCTTGCGCTTCAGGGCCTCGGTTCGCGTCCGCTCGTTGGCCAGCACCTCGAGCACCTGGTCGAGCGAACCCGATGCCTCGCCCACCCGAACGAGCGCGACATAGATCGGCGGGAACAAGGTGCCGTGCCGGAGCAGCGCCTCGGCGAAGCTCTCCCCGGCGAGCACGCGTGAACGGATGTCGGCGACCACGGGCCGCAGCCGTCCGAGATCGCGATCGGCCGCGAGCAGTTCCAGGCCATCATTGATGCGGGCGCCCGCGCGAAGCAGCAGCCCAAGGTCAGCGGTGAAGATCGTGATGTCCGCGGCCTTGGGCTTGTTGAGGACGCTGTAGGCGCCGCGGGCCGAACTGCCGTCCTCCAGCGTGACGTTGTCGACCAGCACGAGGCCGAGCCGCTCGATCCGCTGCGCGACGTCGCCGGGTGCTGGCGCGGCGATGGCGCCGGAGACCAGCTCACCATTGGCATTGAGCGCGCGGTAGCGATAGTTCGGCATCGGATCAGCGGACCGTCGTGACGCGGAAGACCTCGGGCACGGTCGTCAGCCCGGCGCGGCATTTTGCGACCGCATCCTCCAGCATCGTTGTCATGCCTCCCTGCATCGCGACGGCGTCGATGGAGTGGGAATCGGTCTGTGGCCCGATCAGGCGGCGCACGTCGTCAGACATTTCCAGGATCTCGAACACGCCATTGCGGCCGCGATAGCCGGTGCCGCCGCAGCGTTCGCAACCGCCGGCCTCGTGTACGACCTCGCCCGCCCTGAAGCCGATCACGGCAAAGCGTGGATCCCTGGCAAGATCCGTCTCGGTCAGCGCGTGCGGCACCTTGCAGCGGTCGCACAACACGCGCACGAGCCGTTGCGCCACCACCGCGCGCAGCGTCGACTTCAGCAAAAATCCTTCGATGCCGAGATCGATCAGACGCGGCACGGCGGCAGCCGCCGTCTCGGTGTGCAGCGTCGTCAGCACGAGGTGGCCGGTGAGCGCCGCATGAATCGCGATATGCGCGGTCTCGGCATCACGGATTTCGCCGACCATGATCACATCGGGGTCCTGACGGACGAAGGCACGCATGGCGGAGGCAAAGGTCAGCCCGACCGACGGCTTGACCTGCGACTGGTTGATGCCGGCAATCTCGTATTCGACGGGATCCTCGATGGTGAGGATCTTGCGCGTCGGCTCGTTGAGGATCGACAGCATGGTGGCAAGAGTCGTCGTCTTGCCGCTGCCGGTCGGCCCAGTCACCACGATCATGCCGTGCGGCAGGGCCAGCAGTCGCGTCATCACCGATTCATCGCGCGCGGAAAGACCGAGCTTGCTCATGTCGAGCAGACCGCGATCACGCGGCAACAGACGAATGACCGCGCTCTCGCCATGTTGCGTCGGCATGGTCGCGACGCGGACGTCGATCTCGGAGCGGCCGACGCGCACGCGCGCGGCACCGTCCTGCGGCAGCCGTCGCTCGGCGATGTTGAGGCCAGCCAGAATCTTCACACGCGAGATCAGCGCCTGTGGTGGAATACCCTGCGAGGAGGGCAGCGCGCGCAAGAGACCGTCGACGCGCAGGCGAAGCACGAGCCCGGCGCGGAACGGCTCGATATGAATGTCGCTCGCGCGCAGTTCCACGGCGCGCTCCAGGAGATCGTTGAGCGCGCGTACCACAGGCGCGCCGCTGGCGAGATCGCGCAGGCTCTCGATGTCGTCGTCGGATTGCTGCGCCACGCCCTTGATGGCGTCATCCGCACTCGCGTCGTCCGCGTCCGCACGCTGGTCGAGAACTGTCGTAATATCTTCATATGAAGCCACTACGATATCGATCGGTGTGCCAAACACGATTTCGGCAGCACGAATGGCTGCAGCATCCGACGGATCGGCGATCGCCAGTCGATAACCGTCATTGGGTGAACGGAACGGAAAGATTGTGGACTCGCGCAGGAAGCGGCGCGAAAAACCGTCCAGGCACGGTGTCGTCGTCAGAAGCTGCGGAAGGCTTAGCCGGGTCAGACCAAAATAGTCAGAGACCTCGTCGGCGAATTCCGCTGCAGAGAGATCGGTCGCCTCCCACAATTCACGCAGAGGACGCGTCAACGCCGGATTGGTCGACGTCTCGACTCGAGCGCGCGCCCGTGGCGGCAATGAATGTTTCTCGAGAAGATGCTGCCGGAAGCTATCTGCGGATAGATCTCGCATCGCAGTCACAGCTTGCCTTGTTAAGTGAAAGCACGGCTCGCGCACGTGACGGAAGGCGTTTGCCCTTGACTTGCTACGTAGCAAAAACATATTCGTGGCGCAAATTGTTGCGCATGCTGATCATGAAGATCGGATGCGTTTCCAGTCACTCCTGCTGTTGGTAGGCGTCCTTTGTTTAAAGTGGTCCAACCGCTTTCGCGCCTCTGCTCAGCGTTGCCTGGAACTGTCATCCTTTTGTCATCTGCGTTCCTGCTGACGGCGTGTATCGTCACCGCCGATCAATCGATCGAGGGCAACCCCAAGGACCCGCGCGCGCAGGATCTCACCGACAAGATCCGCTCGCTCGATCTCGAGCCGCGTCAACCCGCCGACACGGGAGCGAGCGGTGTTGCGCAGACGAAATCCTCCAGGCCTGCGATCTATCTCAGCGACGGTTCGACGCCGGAAGGCGGAGCGCTTGCCGAGCGCGACGATCGCGGCGGCAGCGGCTACGATCTGAATTTCGAGAACGCACCGGTCGCAACCGTCGCCAAGGTCATCCTCGGTGACGTCCTCAACGTCGGCTACACGATCGATCCGCGCGTGCAGGGCACCATCACCCTGGCCTCGGTGCGCCCGGTTCCAAAGGCCGATGCGCTCTATGTGCTGGAGAACGCGCTGCGGATGTCCGGCGTTGCGCTGGTGCATGATCGCGGTGCGAGCTATCGCCTCATCCCCGCGCCGGAAGCAGGCCCCGGCGGCATCGATCGCTCGGTTTCGGCCGAGGCTGGTCAGGGCATCAGCATCGTGCCGCTGCGCTACGTCTCGGCGCAGAACATCTTCAAGCTGCTCGACGCATTCGGCGTGAAGGCGTCGACCATGCGTCCCGACAATACGCGCAACACGCTGATCGTCACCGGCAGCGGCACGGATCGCGCGGCGGCGATCGACACCATTCTCTCCTTCGACGCCGACTGGATGCGGGGCCAATCAGTCGGCATCATCCCGGTGCGCAACTCCTCGCCCGAGCCGGTCATCAGCGAGATGGAGAAGATCATGGATTCGGGCGAAGGCGGCCTGAGCCAGAGCATGATCAAGTTCCAGCCGATCACGCGCCTCAACTCCATCCTCGTCGTCAGCCAGAAGCCGGAATATCTCAAGCGCGCGCAGGTGTGGATCGCGCGGCTCGATCGCTCCGACACCGACGGCGTGAACATGAAGGCCTACCCGCTTCGCTACGGCAACGCGAAGGTCGTGGTCGCGCTGTTGAACGACATGCTTTTCAGCCAGAACGGGACGAGCAGCTCTTCGCTCGACAATTCGTCGAGCCAGATTTCGCCGGGCTCCGGCATTTCGATGTCCGCGTCCGGTCCTGGCACCAATCCGGTGGCCTCACTGAGTGCACTTCCGACGGCCGCCGCTGGGGCTGCGACCCCGGTCACTGGTCCGGCGGGCTCCTCGCTCAGCGCCCGTCCGGCACTCGCGGCCAGCAGCACGCAAGGCCAGGACAACAACTCCGGCTCGCTGCTCGGCTCCGGCTCGAAGCCGGCCGCCAGCGCCGTCCTGCAAAACGTGAGGATCACTGCCGACGTCACCAACAACGCCGTGCTGGTCTATGCCAACCAGGAATCCCAACGCGTCGTCGAGCAGACCATCCGGCAGATCGACCGGCCGCAGCGCCAGATCGCGATCGAGGCGACGATCGCCGAGGTGACTCTGAACAATCAGCTGAACTATGGCGTGCAGTTCTTCCTGGCGAGCCAGAAAGGCTCGATCTCGAACACCATCTCCGGCATCAGCAACAGCGCCACGATCGGCAGTAACATCGAAGGGCAGACCAACGCCGTCAACGCCGCCGCCGGCGCGCTGCTCGGGCGCGCGCTGCCCGGCTTCAATTTTCTGATTGGCTCGGAAAACTCGCCGCGCGTCGTGCTCGATGCGCTGCATAACGTCACCGACGTCAAGGTGCTGTCCAATCCGTCGCTGGTCGTGCTGGACAATCAGACGGCGACTTTGCAGGTCGGCGACCAGGTGCCGTTCTCCACGGGCACCGCGACCGTGCTGACCGCGAACAACACGGTGGTCAATACAATCGACTACAAGAACACCGGCATCATCCTGCGCGTGCTGCCGCGGTCCAACGCCAACGGCAACGTGGTACTGGACATCGAGCAGGAGATCTCGAGCGTGGCGTCCGGCAGCACGACGCTGACACCGACGATCTCGCAGCGCCGGGTCAAGAGCTCGATCGCGGTGACGAGCGGCCAGACCGTGCTGCTCGCCGGCCTGATCAGCGAGACCGAGAACAAGCAACGCCAGGGCCTTCCGATCCTCGATCAGATTCCCGGCATGGGCGATGCCTTTTCGCACCAGACCAACGCGCGTGCCCGCACCGAGCTGATCCTGTTCATCCGGCCGACCGTCATCAAGGACGGCGTCGACGCGCACGTCATCGCCGAGGAGATGCGAACCAAGATGAACAGCCGTCTGGTCGGCACCAGCGACCCGGTCGTGGTCGTCCCGCCAAAGACGGCGCGCTGAAGGACGTGACCGGAGGGTTTGCGAACGGTCCACGCGGCCTGAGGCTCCTCATCAGCCTGACGCTGTGCGCGGCCGTGATCGTGAGCCTCCTCACCGCGCCCGGCGGCGAAGGTCTCTGCGGCGCATATCTCGCCATCCTGATGCTGGCGATCGCAGCGACCGACGCGCGACGTTATATCATTCCCAACGAGCTGACGGCCGCGGGCCTCGCCCTCGCGTTGCTGCGCGCTGGAGCGCTTCAGGCCGACGCCGGGGCCGGCACCGGCGCCGTACTCTGGGCAGGCATTCGTGCTGCCGTCGTGGCACTGCCGCTCCTGCTCCTGATGCTGCTCTACCGGCGCTGGCGCGGCCGCGATGGGCTTGGGCTCGGCGACGTCAAGCTCGCCGTCGTCGCCGGCGGCTGGCTCGACTTCACCACGGTGATCGTGGTGATCGAACTGGCGGCGCTATCCGCCATCGCAGCCTATGCTGCCACCGCAGCACTGCAGAAGAAGCCGCTGCGCGCAACCGCTTACCTGCCGTTCGGCCTGTTCTTCGCGCCGGCGATCTGGATCGGCTGGATCGGCCAAAACTGGCTAGCCGATCAGCTGGCGCTCTGGCCCGGCTAGCGCTCGCGACTGGGAGCCCATTCCAGGGCCCGCAGACGGGCCTCGGCGATCTCCCCGCGCGTCATCTTGGTGGTGACGGCATCGCGGATCCGGGCCCGCGCGTCGCGCGCCTGTGGCGGTGCGGCAGCGGTCGACAGGTTGAGCCATTTGGACGCTTCGATGATGTTCCGCGGCACGCCGAGCCCGCGGTCATAGAGCAGCCCAAGGGAGTATTGTGCGAGGCTGTCGCCCTGCTCGGCTGCCCGCCGGTACCACATCGCCGCTTCCGCATAATTCTGCGGCACGCCGCGGCCGGTCTCGAACATGTAGCCGAGATAGGACTGCGCGGCCGCGTGACCGCGCTCGGCCAGCGGAATGAAAGCGCGCGAGGCCGCGACATAATCCTGACGCTTGAACGCGGAGACACCTTGACCAAGCGATTGGGCTTCAATCGGACCGCTAGACAATATTAGCAGCGCGATCGTTGCGAGGCCGCGTCTTACGCCCAGTGACCGCAGCCAGCGGCCTGCGAGCTCAAGGTTCCTATCGCCTATACGGACGGTCTCCATTCCACCGTTCCCCTGCATTCAGACGCCAACCTAGTCTGGGGCTGTGACAGAATCCATAGCGCGAGCGTCAACTCAGGAGCTGGAAGTGGTGAATTTGCAGAACGTAACCGTCGACGATGTCAGCGAGCCGACTTAATGGATTCGAGAAACCGTGGTCTGCATAGAGCAGGCTTGCCGGATAATCCTTCAGCTCTATTGTGGATCCCAAATCATCCTCTCGGAGCGTTTCCAGATGCCCTTCCCGCATGCCTCGCAGGCCCTGTCGCGCTTTACCGTGCTCGATCTGACCCGCGTTCGGTCCGGTCCCACTTGCGTGCGACAGCTCGCGGACTGGGGCGCCAACGTCATCAAGATCGACGCCCTCACCGAGGATGCCGGCGGTGAGCAGCCGGGTGGACCGCGGCACGGGGCGGACTTCCAGAATCTGCATCGCAACAAGCGGGCGATGACGCTCAATCTGAAGGACCCGAGGGGGCTCGAGGTGTTCAAGCGCCTCGCCGCCAAGGCCGACGTCGTGGTCGAGAACTTCCGCCCCGACGTGAAGAAGAAGCTCGGCATCGACTATGAGAGCCTGCGCGCGATCAACCCGCGCCTGGTCTATGGCAGCATCTCCGGCTTCGGCCAGGATGGCCCCTACCACAAGCGGCCGGGTTTCGATCAGATCGCGCAGGGCATGGGTGGGCTGATGTCGATCACGGGGGCACCGGGCGGCGGTCCGATGCGGGTGGGTATTCCCGTCGCCGATCTCACCGCCGGGCTGTTCTGTGCCATCGGCATTCTCACCGCACTGCTCGAGCGCGACGTCTCCGGCGAGGGCCAGTGGGTGCAGACCTCGCTGTTGCAGGCGCAGATCTTCATGCTCGACTTCCAGGCCGCGCGCTGGCTGATGGAGAAGGAAGTCGCCAAACAGGCAGGCAACAATCATCCGACCAGCATTCCGACCGGCGTATTCAAGACCTCCGACGGCTACATCAACATCGCCACCACCGGCGGGCGGATCTGGGAGCGCTGCGCACAGGCGATCGGCGCGCCCGAGCTCGTCGGCAATCCGGACTACGCGACGGCGCCCGCGCGCTCGAAGAATCGCGATGCGCTCAATGCCGAGATCGAGACGCGTACGGTGGCGAAATCAACCGAGACTTGGGTCAGGGAGCTCAATGAGGCTGGCGTGCCCTGCGGGCCGATCTATTCGATCGACCAGATGTTCGACGACGCGCAGGTCAGACATCTCGGCATCGCCCAAGACGTGCCGAACGCGGAGAACCGTCGCATCCGCCTGGTCGGCCAGCCCGTCACGCTGTCGCGTACGCCGAGCACGATGGTGGCCCGGCCGCCGGAATTCGGCGAGCAGACAAGCGAGGTGCTCGCCGAGTTCGGCTTCGATGCCGCCGAGATTACCGAGCTCAGGGATGCCAAGGTGGTGTAGGTTTTCCTAAGCCGACACCTAATCCTACTGTGTCATAAAATCATCCGCACGGTACGTCTTTGGATGAGAGCAGTACAGCACGGACATCGTCGCAGGCGACTG
>NZ_JBANAZ010000055.1:0-66055 GCF_059803455.1 Bradyrhizobium sp. UFLA05-108
CCGACCGCGTCACTCATTGTCCCTACAAGGGCGACGCAAGCTATTTCAGCGTCAAGGCTGACGGCACGACGCTGGACAATGCGATCTGGACCTACGAGACGCCGTTCCCCGCCATGACGGAGATCTCCGGCCATCTCGCCTTCTATCCTGACAAGGTGAAGATCGAGGAAGTGGGGTAATTTTTGGATGCTGTCATTCCGGGGCGGTCCGCAGGACCGAGCCCGGAATCTCGAGATTCTCAGGTGCGCAATTGCGCACCACAGTTCGATGCTTCGCATCGCCCCGGAATGACTTAGGTAGCTACGCCCTGAAGATCGTGAGCCCCAACACCAGGAGCACCAGGAAGATCACGACGAAGACGTAGAACAGGAAGCGCGCGATATCGGCGGAGGCGGCCGAAACGCCGGTGAAGCCGAGCACGCCCGCCACGATCGAGATCAACAGGAAGATCAGCGCCCATTTCAGGATGGTCATCGCCTGCTCCGCGAGGTCCGCGCCGCCAAAGCGGACGGGTAATTAAAGATTTCGTGAACTCTAACGTGCAGGGGATGGGACCGGTTCCTCCGCCACTGGTACGGCGGCGAGACGAAGCAGAGTCAGGCTAAACAGAACTTGCTGAATTCCCGTCCCAGCGGCAACATCCGCACCCAGGGAAGGATGCAACCGGGGCGAACATGACAACGATCTCACCTACGGCGACGGCTGGCGCTGAGGTCAGCGCAGCTCCCAAGAGCAAAGCACGAAACCTGTCGCTCGATCGGGCGCGTACGTTCCTGACTCTGGTGGTGCTGCTGCATCATGCCGTCATCCCCTATACCTATTTCGGTCACACCGATCCGACCGAGTGGATCGGGTTCGATCTGATCGTGCTCGCCAATGACTCGTTCTTCATGGCGATGTTCTTTTTCCTGTCAGGCCTGTTCGTATGGCCCGGCCTCGGCCACAAGGCACCGCTGGCCTTCATCCGCGACCGCCTGCTGCGGCTCGGCCTTCCCTTCGCCGTCTGCGCGCTGACGCTGATCCCGCTCGCCTATTACGCGCTGGCATTGCAGGGCGGCTCTGATCTCACCTTCTCGGCGTTCTGGTGGAAGACGGTGACCGTCGGGCCATGGCCAAGCGGTCCAATCTGGTTCGTCTGGGTGCTGCTCGCCTTCGATGTCACGGCGTGCCTGCTCTACCGGGTCTCGTCCACGCTGGTGTTTCCGATCAACCGGATTTCGCAGCAAGGCTTCAAGGAGCCGTGGCGGTTCTGGCTGCTGCTCTGGATCGTCACCGAGATCGCCTACATCCCGATGCTGATCTATTACGGCGTCAATCACTGGTTCGAGTTCGGGCCGTTCTCGGTGCAGGCGAGCCGTGTGCTGCTCTATGCCTCCTATTTCTTCATCGGCGCGGGCGTCGGCTGTGCCGGCATGGCCACCGGCGTGCTGGGCCCGGAGGGCCAGTTACCGAAAAGCCGATGGAGCTGGCTGTTCGTTACACTGCTCCCCTACGCGGGCATGTGGTGCATGATTTTCGTCAAGCGCGAGATCCTGGGCAATCCGCCTCATCTGCCGTGGTGGTATCATGCAATCTACGGCTCGTTCTTCGTGCTGTTCTCGGCCGCAATCCTGCTGACGATCCTCGCCTTCTTCCTGCACTCGAAAGCACCGGGACCGACGTTGCTCGATCGCATGCAGGGCGAAGCCTACGGCATTTTCCTGGTGCACTATCCGATCGTGCTGTGGATCCAGTATTACCTGTTCGACGTCAGCGTGCCGGCGATCGTCAAGGCGACGATTGCGTTCGTGCTCACGGCGATCCTGAGCTGGGCGGCCACCGCAGCGCTACGAAAGATTCCCGGCGCGACGCGGGTGTTGTGAGCCCAGCTCTCTCATTTCGTCATTGCGAGCGCGCAGCGAAGCAATCCAGACTGTCTCCGCGGCGCGAGCCTGGATTGCTTCGTCGCTTCGCTCCTCGCAATGACGAGAGACTGTGGGACTTACACCACCTTCGCGCCCATATACTCCGGCAACCAGCGCTCGAATGCGGTGCGCAGAGTGTCGATCTTGACTGGCGCCTCGCCGACAATTGCGATCGCGTCGCCGCCGGTGGTGCCGATGCGCACGCAGGGCACCTCGCAGCCGCGCATCTTTGCAAGCACGAGGCCGGCCTGCGTCTCAGGCACGGTCACGATGTAGCGCGCCTGGTCCTCGCCGAACCAATAGGCGTGCGGCACGAGTGCGGCCGGCGCAGCCAAAAGACGCGCGCCGATGCCGCTGGCCATCGCCATCTCGGCCAGCGCGATCAAGAGGCCGCCGTCGGAGAGGTCATGTGCCGCCGTCGCAGTGCCCGCATGGATCATGCCGCGTACGACGTCGCCATTGCGCTTCTCGGCAGCGAGATCGACCGGCGGCGGCGCGCCCTCCTCGCGACCGCAGATGTCGCGCAGATAAACCGACTGGCCGAGCCAGCCATGGGTCTCGCCGATCAGGAGGATCGCCTCGCCCTCGGCCTTGAAGGCGAGCGAAGCGGATTTGGTGAAATCATCGAGCACGCCAACGCCGCCGATCGAGGGCGTCGGCAGGATCGCGCGGCCGTTGGTCTCGTTGTAGAGCGAGACGTTGCCGGACACGACCGGGAAATCCAGCGCGCGGCAGGCTTCCGAAATGCCCTTCAGGCAGCCGACGAACTGGCCCATGATCTCGGGTCGCTCCGGATTGCCGAAGTTGAGATTGTCGGTGATCGCGAGCGGCTTGCCGCCGACCGCGGTAATGTTGCGCCAGGCTTCGGCCACCGCCTGCTTGCCACCTTCGAATGGATCAGCCTCGCAATAGCGCGGCGTGACGTCCACCGTCATCGCGAGGCCCTTCGGCCCGTCCTCCACGCGCACGACGGCAGCATCGCCGCCGGGGCGCTGCACCGTATTGCCCAGAATGACGTGGTCGTACTGCTCCCAGACCCAGCGCTTGCTGCACAGCTCGGGCGTGCCGATCAGCTTTTCGACCGCAGCACCAATGCCCATCGGCGCCGCGACCTCGCGGGCATGCACGACCGGCAGCGCGCTTGAGGCGACATGCGGGCGGTCATAGACCGGCGCCTCGTCGCCGAGCTCCTTGATCGGCAGGTCGGCCATGACATCGCCGCCATGCTTGACCACAAAGCGCTTGCTGGGCGTGGTGTAGCCGACCACGGCGAAATCCAGCCCCCACTTCTTGAAGATCGCCTCGGCCTCTTTCTCCTTCTCGGGCTTGAGCACCATGAGCATGCGCTCCTGGCTCTCCGAGAGCATCATTTCGTAGGCGCTCATGCCGGTCTCGCGCGTCGGCACCGCGTCGAGATCGAGATCGACGCCGAGGTCGCCCTTGGCGCCCATCTCGACTGCCGAGCATGTGAGCCCCGCCGCACCCATGTCCTGGATCGCGATGACACAGCCCTTCTCCATGATCTCGAGGCAGGCCTCGAGCAGCAGCTTCTCGGCGAAGGGATCGCCGACCTGAACGGTGGGGCGCTTCTCCTCGGACTTGTCATCGAACTCGGCCGACGCCATCGAGGCGCCGTGAATGCCGTCGCGGCCCGTCTTGGAGCCGAGATAGACGATCGGCATGTTCACGCCGGAGGCGGCCGCATAGAAGATCTTGTCGGCGTCGGCGAGGCCGACCGCCATGGCGTTGACGAGGATGTTGCCGTCATAGCGGGTGTGGAAGCGCACCTGCCCACCGACCGTCGGCACGCCGAAGGAATTGCCGTAGCCGCCGACACCGGCGACCACGCCGGAGACGAGATGCCGCGTCCTGGGATGCTCGGGTGCGCCAAAGCTCAGCGCGTTCAGGCAGGCAATGGGGCGCGCGCCCATGGTGAAGACGTCGCGCAAGATGCCGCCGACGCCGGTGGTTGCTCCCTGATAGGGCTCGATGTAGCTCGGGTGGTTGTGGCTCTCCATCTTGAAGACAACCGCCTGCCCGTCGCCGATGTCGATCACGCCGGCGTTCTCGCCGGGGCCCTGGATCACCCACGGTGCTTTCGTCGGCAGGCCGCGGAGATGGATGCGCGAGGATTTGTACGAGCAGTGCTCGTTCCACATCGCCGAGAAGATGCCGAGCTCGGTGAAGGTCGGCTCCCGCCCGATCAGCTTCAGGATGCGCTCATACTCATCGGGCTTGAGCCCGTGGGCGGCTACGAGTTCGGGGGTGATCTTCGGTTCGTTCTTGAGCATGGATTCGGCGCTTTCGGCGGGGTCTGGCCGTTCTTAGGAACATCCGGGCCTCGCGAAAAGCCCTTTAAGGCGCATTTTCCCACTGTCCATAGTTTTGCAGAAGGGGCCCGCGGGAACAGGAATTGCACAGCACGGACGGATCGGATTTAAGGGCAAAAACCTCTCATTTGAAGGCCCCATTCCTTGCACGAGCTGACCAAGACGACTTCTTCCCCCCGCCCCGACCTGCACGTCGCGACCGAGGGGGAATTCAAGGGCTGGCAGACCTGGATTCGCGACAGTTTTGAGAACCATATCGGCCCCTTCTGGCACCGCTTCGAGGAGGACGGCCGCGTCCGCTGCGCCTTCCGGGTGGAGAAAAAGCACCTCAACGGGTCCCAAAACGTCCACGGCGGATGCTTCATGGCGTTCGCCGATTATTGCCTGTTCGCGATCGGCCGCCATGCGTTGGACGGCCGGGGCGTGACCGTCAATTTTGGCTGCGAATTCCTCGATGCCGGCCACGAGGGCGAGCTGATCGAATGCACCGGCGAGGTCACCCGCGCCGGCGGCTCGCTGATCTTCCTGCGCGGCGAGATGATGGCCGGCGAGCGTCGGCTGTTCACCTTTTCCGGCACGATCAAGCGGGTGAAGCGGAAGGCGACGCCTCCATCGGGCGCGTAGCTCGAAAGCAGCGCCACGTCATCGAACAACCCTCGGTCAGCCGCGATGTCGCGTGACGAGGTTCATGCCGCGAGGTCGAGATGCGCCGCGAGGCCGGCGAACAGGCCACGGCCGTCGGTGCAGCCCATGATGTCTTCGACGTGGTTTTCCGGATGCGGCATCATGCCGAGCACGTTGCCCTTGTCGTTGACGATGCCGGCAATGGAATGCGCTGCGCCGTTGATGTTGTGGGCCTCGTCGACCACGCCTTCGGCCGAGCAGTAGCGGTAGAGCACCCGCCCCTCGCCTTCGAGCCGCTTGATGGTCTCTTCATCCGCCTCGTAATTGCCCTCGCCATGGGCGACCGGCACGCGGATCACCTGGCCGGCATTGTAGCCGCGGGTGAACGGCGTGTCGGAGCGTTCGACGCGCAGATGCACGTCGTGACAGATGAACTTCAGCCGCGCATTGCGCATCAGCACGCCCGGCAACAGGCCGGACTCGCAGAGGATCTGGAAACCGTTGCAGACGCCGAGCACGAGCCCGCCCTTCGCCGCATAGTCGCGCACCGCGTCCATCACCGGCGCGCGCGCGGCGATGGCGCCACAGCGCAGGTAATCGCCATAGGAGAAGCCACCGGGCACCACGACGAGATCGGTCCCAACGGGGAGCGACATCTCAGCGTGCCAGACCATCGCCGGCTCGTGTCCCGAGATCAGCTTCAGCGCACGCGCCATGTCGCGCTCGCGGTTGATTCCGGGAAAGACGAGGATGGCGGCTTTCATGGCTTTGAGTTCCGAAGCGAGGAATGGAATCGGGCTGGCCGGCGGCCAAATCGTGAGGAGACATAACCATTTGACGCGGATTTTACCAGTGCTAGCCTCACCTGACGGCTTTGTGCACAGGCCATAACCCGCCCTTTGGCCAACGATTTTGCCGGGGATTGAAGCCATGAACGTCCCGTCGTCGCCTACATCCCCAGCCGAACCGGTCTCCACCGAGGGCGTCGTTGCTGCCGGCGCCTATGTCGACGGCCGGCGCGTGGCCAACATCGCGATCAGCGAAGCCTCGAGCTGGCGGGCAAAGCCCGGGCACGTCGTCTGGATCGGGTTGCACGAGCCCGACATGGCGCTGCTCGCCGCGGTGCAGAAGCAATTCGATCTGCACGAGCTCGCAATCGAAGATGCCAACAACGCCCATCAGCGGCCGAAGATCGAGCAATATGGCGAAGCCCTGTTCATCGTCGCGCGTACAGCGCAACTGATCGACGGCCGGATAGCCTTCGGCGAGACGCACATCTTCGTCGGCGACGGCTATCTCGTGACGGTACGCCACGGCGCCTCGACGTCCTACACCGCGGTGCGCGCGCGCTGCGAAAGCTGTCCGCGGGCGCTGGCCCGGGGCGAGGACTACATCCTCTATGCCATCCTCGATTTCATCGTCGACAACTACTCCCCCGTGCTCGAAAGCATCCATGAGGAGGTCGAGGAGATCGAGGACCACGTGCTCTCCAACGTGATCACCAAGGCGCAGATCGAGCGGCTCTACATGCTGCGCCGCGATCTGTTGCGGCTGCGCAATGCGATCGGCCCGCTGGTCGAAGTCTGCCGTCGGCTCGAGCATGACGAGCTGTCGATGGTGCGTCAGACCATGCAGCCTCTGTTCCGGGACGTCACCGACCACGTCCGGAATATCCAGGAGCGCATCGATTCCATGCGCGAGGTGCTGGCCTTCGCCTTCGAAGCGAGTCTGCTGGTCGGCCAGGCTCAGGAGACCGTGGTCTCCAAGAGGCTTGCTTCATGGCTCGCGATCATCGCCATCCCAACGGCGGTCGCAGGAATCTACGGCATGAACTTCAAGCACATGCCGGAGTTGGAGTGGGAGTACGGTTATTTTGCCGTACTCGGCCTGATGCTGATTTCGTGCATCGCGCTCTATTGGCGCTTCCGCCGCGTCGGATGGCTGTGAACGCTACACAATCTCGACGCGATAATTCTCGATCACCGTGTTCGCCAAAAGCTTGTCAGCGGCCTCCTTCAGCGCGGCTTCGGCCTTGGCCTTGTCCGCGCTGGCGAGCTCGATGTCGAACACCTTGCCCTGACGGACGCTGGCCACGCCATCGACGCCGAGCGATTTCAGCGCGCCTTCGATGGCTTTGCCCTGCGGATCCAGAATGCCCGTCTTCAGGGTAACGGTGACACGTGCCTTCACGTCGATAATCCCTCTTTAGCTCTTCACCAGCACCGGGCCCGAACCCGCCGGACGCTCGTTCTCCATGAGGATGCCGAGGCGCTTCGCAACTTCGGTATAAGCCTCGAGCAGGCCACCGAGGTCGCGCCGGAAGCGGTCCTTGTCGAGCTTCTCGTTCGACTTGATGTCCCACAGACGGCAGGAGTCCGGTGAGATCTCGTCGGCGACGATGATCCGCATCATCTCGTTCTCGAACAGGCGGCCGCATTCCATCTTGAAGTCGACGAGGCGGATTCCGATACCGAGGAAGAGGCCGGTGAGGAAGTCGTTGACGCGGATGGCGAGCGCCATGATGTCGTCGATCTCCTGCGGCGTCGCCCAGCCGAAGGCGGTGATGTGCTCTTCCGACACCATGGGGTCGTTGAGCTGGTCGTTCTTGTAGTAGAATTCGATGATCGAGCGTGGCAGCTGCGTGCCCTCCTCGATGCCGAGCCGCTGCGAGAGCGAGCCCGCGGCAACGTTCCGCACCACCACCTCGAGTGGCACGATCTCGACCTCGCGGATCAACTGCTCGCGCATGTTGAGACGGCGGATGAAATGGGTCGGCACCCCGATGTCGTTGAGGTGCTGAAACAGGTACTCCGAGATCCGGTTGTTGAGGACGCCCTTGCCCTCGATCACCTGATGCTTCTTCGCATTGAACGCGGTGGCGTCGTCCTTGAAGTGCTGGATCAGGGTCCCGGGCTCGGGGCCTTCGTAAAGAACCTTTGCCTTGCCTTCATAAATACGACGCCGACGGCTCATTGGGATGTACCGTGTTTTGTTAAAATCCATGAATTTGGTGTGCTCCGGTTGACAAGGATTACGACCCACAGCGGAGCTGCCGTGAACGGTCCGGAACCCATAGAAACAGAACAGGAACCAAACCTTAGGCAACCTATCCGATTGGCGGTCCCAGCACAATCGATCCGGCTCTCCCGGCATCAACTTATACCGTCTTGCCTGCGGCTTAACGGCTCATTGGTCTGCCGATTCGTGCCCCTTATCTAGGCATCGGCTGGTGTCACCGCAACGCGGCGTCACGGCCGGATTCAGGTAAGGGAATTGGAACGGAAAAGCATGACCACTTTCGACAAGCGCGAGGAAGGATTTGAGAAGAAATTCGCCCTCGACGAGGAGCAGAGATTCAAGGCCGAGGCCCGCCGCAACCGGATGCTCGGCCTGTGGGCGGCCGAGAAGCTCGGGATCACGGGCGATGCAGCCACGGCCTATGCCAAGGAGGTGGTTGCAGCCGATTTCGAGGAAGCCGGCGACGGTGACGTCCTGCGCAAGGTATTGGGCGATTTCTCAGCCAAAGGCGTCGCCCTCACCGAGCAGGCGATTCGCACCAAGATGAATGAGCTCGCAGCGGTGGCCGCGATTGAGGTGAAGGCGGGGAAATAGGTCCCCGCCTCCGGCAACTATTTCAGCGTGATTTGAAGGCTCATCGAACCACTCACGCTGAAGCCTTCTTGCTGCTGCTGCCCGAACTGTCGGTTGATGTTGCTGTTCACCGTCTCCAGTCGGCAGTCCTTGGCGAGAACCTCGCGGAGGAGATCGCACTCGCGCGCCGCCATTTCATAGACTGTGCGGCGCGCGCGGTCGCGCAGCTTCTGCGCGTCATCGGTATCGCCGCTCGGCCCGGCGACGAAGAAGTTGATCGTGCTCTGCACGCGCACCGAGCCTTCCTGACGTTGGGAGCCACCGGACTGTTCGATGATGACCCGCTGGCCCGGTGACTGGGCAGAAGCGGGAACGATCATAACAAGCAGACCAAGGCCTGCCGAAACAAGGGGCGTACGCAACGTCATGGCGAATTCCTGCAGTTGAAGTGACGAGTTCGTTCTTAACTACCCCCGGTTGCGATAAAGCGAACCTGAGGTGGCAAACATCGACTTGCCGCTTCACCCGGCATTAACCGCCGTATCACCCCTCCTTGAAGCCATACTCCGGCACGTTGCCGCTCGCGCCGTAATATTTGTAAGGCAGGAATTTGCCGCTCATGGTGATCTTGACGCGGTCGCCCTTGGGGTTGGCGACGCGCTCGATCGCCATGTCGAAGTCGATCGCCGACATGATGCCATCGCCGAACTCCTCCTCGATCAGCGCCTTCCACGCCGGGCCGTTGACCATCACCATCTCGTAGAAGCGGTAGATCAAGGGATCGGTCGGCGGCATCGGCGTGCCGGTGCCGCGCATGGGCACCTCGTTGAGCATCGCAGTCTCCGCCTTCGACAGCCCGAACAGCTCGCCGGCGTTCGCCGCCTGCGGCTTGGTGAGCTTCATCTGGCCCATGATCGCGCCGACGATCAACACCTCGGAATAGCCGCCGATCTTCTCGCAGATGTATTTCCAGCTCCAGCCCTTCTCGCGCTTGATGTCGAGCAGTTTTTCGGTGAGGTCGGAACGCTTCATGTCGGGGTCTCCCTTGGCCAATGATTGGGTCGCGTCATTCTGCTCCCTTCCGGGAAGCGGAGACGCAACGTCATTTCGTATCGCGCTGGGTTGCACGAAGCGTGCCAATGGATTGGGCACCGACGCTGTTGGGTGGGCACGCCTCTGCCCTCGCTCTTCGAGCGATGGCCGAGGCTTTGCCAAACCCTACGGATTTTCCGATTTGTCGCGCAGCAGCGCCGCCAAACGCACCAAGTCGGCCTCCAGGTCGCGCTCCACATCCGCAGCCCTGATCTCGATCACCCGATAGTCGCGCTCCTCCAGCCACGCCCGCCGCGCCGCGCGATCGGCAACGATAGTCTCAGTCTCTTTCGGATTGACCAGCTCGATCGCAATGCGGTGCTGAAACGAGACGAAATCCGGGATCTGCCGGCCGACCGGCGTTTGGCGCTTGAACTGGCCGGCGAAGCGGCGGTCTCGGGTCAGGGCCTGCCAGAGCAGTCGCTCGGCATCGGTCGGGTTGCGGCGGAGCAGGCGCGCGAGGCCGCGCACTGTGCTGCCGCTGTCGGGCGCCCCACCCTGGCCGTGTTCGGCCAGCAGCGCGCGCAGCCGCGTTGCCTGCTCGCCGTCGAGCACGCCGCCCTTGGCTGGCCCCTTGCGCCCTTCCGCGATCGCCATCACCACGCCGTGCAGGGTGTGCATGTCCTGCTTGGTCGGCTCCATGCGGGTGAAGATGTTGCGCAAATTGACCAGCATGGTGTCGCGCTTCTCGGCCGGGCGCAGGAATTCGACGCGGTCGAGCTCGCGCACGAGGTTGTCGAAGAAGGCCTGGATCTGGTGTTGCGAGGCGCGCTCCGAGCGCTCCGGCATGCCGTGCGGCAGCGCGCCCTCCGTGGCTCGTTTGAACCATTCGTAGCCGACCAGCAGCACCGCCTGCGCAAGGTTCAGCGAGGCAAAGCCCGGGTTGACCGGGAAGGTGACCACCCGGTTGGCGAGCGCGACCTCCTCGTTGGTCAGCCCCCAGCGCTCGCGGCCAAAGAGGATGCCGGCCCTTCCGCCGGTGGCGATATGGCCGGCGATCTCGGTCGTCGCCGCTTCCGGGCCGACCACCGGCTTGGCCTGGTCATGGGCCCGGGCGGAGGTGGCGAACAACAGGTCGAGATCGGCGACCGCCTGCTCGACGGTATCGAACAGCTCGACCCGCTCCAGGATGTGGTCGGCACCGGCCGCGGCGCGCTGGGCGGCGATGTTGGGCCAGCCATCACGCGGGTTGACGATGCGTAAGCGGCTCAGGGCGAAGTTGCCCATAGCACGGGCTGCCATCCCGATGTTCTCGCCGAGCTGCGGCTCGACCAGGATCACGATGGGACCATCGAGGGCGAGGCCCGTCTTGCTCTTGTCAGTCCCCGACATCTCGTTTTGCTTTCACGCTGGTCCTCAAGGCCTTACGCAGGCGCTCCAAAGAATTGATTCAAGCAGGCCTATCGGGCCGGCTCCGTTACCCCGTCGTTTGCCTGTCCTGACAAAATTCTCAAGGGAAATAACGGGGTTAGAATCGGCTTTTGAATCTTGTCCGAAACTTCAGCTCCGCCCCCGGCCGCGGCGCCGCTGCGGCTCCCCATCTGCGGAAGCTGGATGAGCTAAAAGTGCATAATCCCTTGGCTTTCGCCCGCCACTTCCCGGTGCTAAGAGGCGGCGGATATTCCCGTTGGCGCGCCAAAGCGCCGTTCCCAAGAGGCTTCCCCGATCATGGCAAAAATCAAGGTGTCCAACCCCGTCGTCGAACTCGATGGCGACGAGATGACCCGGATCATCTGGCAGTACATCAAGGACAAGCTGATCAACCCGTTCCTCGATATGCAGCTCCTCTACTTTGACCTGGGGATGGAGTACCGCGACCAGACCAGCGATCAGGTGACGATCGACGCTGCCGAGGCGATCAAGAAGGTCGGCGTCGGCGTCAAGTGCGCCACCATCACCCCGGACGAAGCCCGGGTGAAGGAGTTCAACCTCAAGCAGATGTGGAAGTCGCCGAACGGCACCATCCGTAACATCCTCGGCGGCGTGATCTTCCGCGAGCCGATCATCTGCAAGAACGTGCCGCGCCTCGTTCCCGGCTGGACCAAGCCGATCATCATCGGCCGCCATGCCTATGGCGACCAGTACCGCGCCACTGACATCAAGTTCCCGGGCAAGGGCACGCTGTCGCTGAAGTTCGTCGGCGAGGACGGCACCGTGATCGAGAAGGAGGTCTTCAAGGCCCCCGGCGCCGGCGTCGCCATGGAGATGTACAATCTCGACGACTCCATCATCGACTTCGCCCGCGCCTCGTTCAACTACGGCCTGATGCGCAACTACCCGGTCTATCTGTCGACCAAGAACACGATTCTGAAGGTCTATGACGGCCGCTTCAAGGACATCTTCCAGGAGGTCTTCGACCGCGAGTTCAAGAAGGAATTCGACGCCAAGGGCCTGACCTACGAGCATCGCCTGATCGACGACATGGTGGCCTCGGCGCTGAAGTGGTCCGGCGGCTATGTCTGGGCCTGTAAGAACTACGACGGCGACGTGCAGTCCGACACGGTCGCGCAGGGCTATGGCTCGCTCGGCCTGATGACCTCGGTCCTGCTCACGCCCGACGGCAAGACGGTCGAAGCCGAAGCCGCCCACGGCACGGTGACCCGCCACTACCGCGAGCACCAGAAGGGCAAGGAGACCTCGACCAACTCGATCGCGTCGATCTTCGCCTGGACCCGTGGCCTCGCCCACCGCGCCAAGCTCGACAACAATCCGGAGCTGGCGAAGTTCGCGACCACGCTCGAGAAGGTCTGCGTCGACACCGTCGAAGACGGCTACATGACCAAGGACCTCGCCCTTCTCGTCGGTGCCGACCAGCGCTGGCTCTCCACCACCGGCTTCCTCGACAAGGTCGCCGAGAACCTCGCGAAGGCGCTGGCGGCGTAAGCCCGCGTCTCACCTCAACCGTCGTTGCGAGCGAAGGCGGAAGCAATCCAGACTGTCTCCGCGGAGAGACGCTGGATTGCTTCGTCGCAAGAGCTCCTCGCAATGACGAGACCTTTGTTCGAGGAAGCATCATGCCGACATTCAAGAGTCTTGCCTTTTCTGTCTTCGCGCTGGCCAGCACGTCTGCGTTCGCCGCCGATGCGCTCCCCGACACGATCGCTGCCTCCGGCGAGAGCGTCGTGCTCAGCGTCCACGCCGAGGGCGCGCAGGTCTATGAGTGCAAGACAGGGACCGACGGCAAGCTGGCCTGGGCGTTCCGCGAGCCGATCGCGACGCTGCTGTCCGAGGGCAAGACGATCGGCCGGCACTATGCAGGTCCCAATTGGGAGCACGCCGACGGCAGCGCCGTGGTCGGCAAGGCCATCGGCAACGCACCGGGCGCAACCGCAGGCGATATCCCCTGGCTGAAGCTCGAGGTCGCCTCGCGCCGCGGCAGCGGGGTTCTGACGCCCGTCACCACCGTCCAGCGCATCAACACCCATGGCGGCAAGCTCGAGGGGGCATGCGAGAAGGCCGGCGAGTTCAGAAGCGCGCCCTACTCCGCCGACTACGTCTTCCTGCGCAAGGGCTGATCGCTCAGCGGTCGGTGCCCTCGCGCTCCGCCTGCGCGAGCTCGGTCGCCGCGAGGTCGCCGGCCTCTTCGAGCCGCGCCTTAGCCGTCTTGTGCACATGCGCCGCGAGCGTCGGCATGCGCTCGATCAGGGCGTGGAAATGCTGGGCGTCGAGCACGAGAAGCCGCGTCTTGCGTGTCGCGGTCACCGTGCCGCTGCGCTTGGTCTTGTGCAGCAGCGCGATCTCGCCGAAGAACGTGCCGTCGGCGAGCCGCACATGCTGGTTGGGAAGCTCGATCTCGACCTCACCGGCGGTGATGAAATACATCGACGAGGCGGCGTCGCCGCGCCGGACCAGAATCTCGCCCTGCTCGATCGTGCGGGCGCGAAGCAGCCGCATGATGTCGGCGATCTCCGATGCCGTCAGGGGCGAGAACAGCGGCACGCGCGCGAGCATGCCCCAGGTGACGACGAAGTCGCGCCGTTTCACCTCCTCCGCAAACGCGCTCGATATGATCGCGACCGGCAGCGCGATCATGGCAAAGCCGCTGATGATGGCGAACACGGAGACGAATTTGCCGAGCGCCGTCACGGGCACGACGTCGCCATAGCCGACCGTGCCGAGCGTCACGATCGCCCACCACATCGCCTGAGGGATGGTGCCGAGCTTTTCGGGCTGCACCTCGCGCTCGATGGCGTAGAGCAGTGAGGCGAAGGTGAGCACCACGCCGATCAGGATGACGATGCATCCAATCAGCGCGCGCCGTTCGGCATGGACGGCGGCAAACAGCGAGCGCATCGCCGGCGAATAGCGGATCAACTTGAAGAACGGCAGCACGCCGAGCGCAGCCAGCGTCGCGTGCCGGCCGGTGGCCAGCACGATCGCTGCGGGAAGGAACGCCATGAGATCGATGATGCCGAGCGCGGAGAAGACGTAGGAGAACCGATCGGCAAGCGCCGACCCCTTGCGCTGCGTATGGCCGGCGACCGTCCATAACCGCGCCGCATATTCCAGCGCGAACACGATCACGGAAAGGATGGTGATCGCCGAGAACAGCGGGTCGAATTGCGCGTCCAGTTCCGGCACCGAGGCAAGCGTCATTGCCACGACGTCGAGCACGATGACGGCAATGATCACCTGGATGAAACGCGACCCGGCGGAATAGGCCAGCGGATCGTGCTCCAGGAGTTCGTAGAGGCGATCCCTCAAATTGGGATCGCGAAGCCCACGTCCTCGCGGAACGAGGCGCACGGTGTTTACGCGCCGACCATGGCTTTTTCGATCGCCGAGAGCGCCGCCGCCGCATTGGCGCCGTCGGGCCCGCCAGCCTGCGCCATGTCAGGCCGGCCGCCGCCCCCCTTGCCGCCGAGCGCTTCGGAGGCGACGCGCACCAGATTGACGGCGTTGAAACGCGAAGTCAGGTCGGCGGTGACGCCAACCACGACGCCGGCCTTGCCGTCCTCGGTGACGCCGACGATCGCGACCACGCCGGAGCCGATCTGTTTCTTGCCGTCGTCGGCAAGGCTCTTGAGATCCTTCATCTCGATGCCTTCGACCGCACGCGCCATCAACTTGACGTCGCCGACCTCGCGTACGCCCGCGGCAGCGCCGTTGCCGGACGATGCACCGCCGCCCATCGCAAGCTTCTTGCGGGCGTCGGACAATTCGCGCTCGAGCTTCTTGCGCTCGTCCATCAGCGCGGTGATGCGCGCCGGCACGTCCTCGAGCGAGGTGCGCAGCTCGGCGGCCGCGGTCTTCGCCAGCGCCATGGTGTCGTTGGCATGCTTGCGCGCATGGCGTCCGGTCAGCGCCTCGATGCGGCGGACGCCGGAGGCGACGGCGCTTTCGCTCGTCAGCGTGATCAGGCCGATATCGCCGGTGCGCTTGACATGGGTGCCGCCGCAAAGCTCGACCGACCAGCCGAGTGCGTTGGCGCCATGCTCGCGCGCGGTCTTGCCCATCGAGACGACGCGGACCTCGTCGCCATATTTCTCGCCGAACAGCGCACGCGCACCGGCTTCGCGGGCCTCGTCCACGCCCATGACGCGGGTGGTGACCTCGTCATTCTCCAGCACCACGTCGTTGGCGATGTCCTCGACGCGAGCGAGCTCCTCCGGCGTGATCGGCTTCGGATGCACGAAGTCGAAGCGCAGACGATCGGGCGCGACCAGCGAGCCGCGCTGGGCGATGTGATCGCCGAGCACCTGGCGCAGTGCTTCGTGGATCAGATGCGTCGCGGAGTGATGGGCGCGGATCGAAGAACGGCGCCCGTGATCCACCTCGAGCTGGAGCGCAGTGCCGACCTTCAGCTCGCCGCTCTCCACCGCGCCGACGTGCACGAAGAAATCGCCGAGCTTCTTCTGCGTGTCGGTAACACGGAACTTGAGGCCGCCCTCACCGCTCAGTACGCCGGTGTCGCCGACCTGGCCGCCGGACTCCGCATAGAACGGCGTCTGGTTCAGCACCAGCGCGCCGGTCTCACCAGCCTTGAGGCTGGCAACTTCCTGGCCGTCCTTCACCAATGCAGAAACAACGCCTTCGGCGCTCTCGGTCTCGTAGCCGAGGAATTCGGTGGCCCCGAGCTTTTCGCGCAGCGGGAACCAGATCGCTTCGGAAGCCGCCTCGCCCGAGCCCTTCCAGGACTCGCGCGCCTTGGCCTTCTGCCGCTCCATCGCGTCGGTGAACGCAGCCTGATCGACGCCGATGCCGCGCGACTTGAGCGCGTCCTGCGTAAGATCCAGCGGGAAGCCGTAAGTGTCGTAGAGCGTGAAGGCGACGTCGCCGTCGAACATGTCGCCCTTCTTCAAGGACGCGCTCTTCTCATCGAGAATGGCAAGGCCGCGGACCAGCGTCTTGCGGAAGCGGGTCTCTTCCAGCCGCAGCGTTTCCTCGATCAGCTTTTCGGCGCGCACCAGCTCCGGATAGGCCTGGCCCATCTCACGGACCAGCGCCCAGACGAGGCGATGCATCAGTGGCTCCTTCGCGCCCAGGAGCTGCGCATGGCGCATCGCGCGGCGCATGATCCGGCGCAGCACGTAGCCGCGGCCCTCGTTCGAGGGCAGCACGCCGTCGGAGACGAGGAAGGCCGAGGAGCGCAAATGATCGGCGATCACCCGGAACGAGGCAACGGTCTGCTCATTCGGTCCGCTGCCGAGCGCGGACGCGGTCGCATCGATCAGCTGACGGAAGAGATCGGTCTCAAAAACGCTGTCGACGCCCTGCAGGATGCACGCCATGCGCTCCAGCCCCATGCCGGTGTCGATCGAGGGGCGCGGCAATGGCTGGCGCTCCTCCTTCGTCACCTGCTCGAACTGCATGAACACGAGATTCCAGAATTCGAGGAAGCGATCGCCATCCTCCTCCGGGCTGCCCGGAGGTCCGCCCCAGATGTGCTCGCCGCGATCGATGAAGATCTCCGAGCACGGGCCGCACGGGCCGGTATCGCCCATCGCCCAGAAATTGTCCGAGGTCGGGATGCGGATGATGCGATCGTCGGAGAAGCCCGCGATCTTCTTCCAGAGACCGGCCGCCTCGTCGTCGGTGTGATAGACGGTGACGAGCAGCTTGTCCTTCTTCAGGCCGAAATCCTTGGTGATCAGATTCCAGGCGAGCTCGATCGCACGCTCCTTGAAGTAGTCGCCGAAGGAGAAGTTGCCGAGCATCTCGAAGAAGGTGAGATGGCGCGCGGTGTAGCCGACATTGTCGAGGTCGTTGTGCTTGCCGCCGGCGCGCACGCATTTCTGCGAGGTGGTGGCGCGCTGGTAGGGGCGCTTCTCGACGCCGGTGAAGACGTTCTTGAACTGCACCATGCCGGCATTGGTGAACATCAGCGTCGGGTCGTTGCGCGGCACCAATGGCGAGGACGGCACGATCTCGTGGCCGTTCTTGGCAAAGAAGTTCAGAAAGGTCGACCTGATCTCGTTGACGCCGCTCATGTTCATCCAATCGGGTGTGGTCCCGCCCAAACCTGAAATTAAGGCTGATATCTGCGGGCGATAGCGCTTTTAGACAAGGTGAGCTGCCCTGTCCAGAAACTGTGCAGAGAGATCAGAGGGTTGCCGCAGGCGCGCAATCCTCGTTGATAGCTGTTGCAGGCGCGTTGACAGGCTTGGCTGGCCCGTGTTCTGTACCTACCTGTATCGTACGGCCACGTCGGGAGAGACCGGCTTTGGTGCCGGCGCCGAAGGAGCAACCGCCCCGGAAACTCTCAGGCAAAAGGACCGCGTGGCTTTGACAGCATCTGGAAAGAGGCGCCGACGGGCATTGAAGCCCGGGTGGCACCCGCCGACGGGATAATACTCTCAGGCACAGCGACAGATGGGGCTTCGACTGGTTTCCGCGGGGAATCCTCCCCGGGAACCGCGAGGGCCCCTGTGATGCTTGCACGCGACGACCAAAACTCCCTCAGACGTACCCCCCTTTACGCCTTGCATGTGTCCCTTGACGGCAAGATGGTGCCATTCGCGGGCTATGAAATGCCCGTGCAGTACCCCGCTGGCGTGCTGAAAGAGCACCTGCATACCCGCGGCTCCGCCGGCCTGTTCGACGTGTCCCATATGGGCCAGATCGCGCTCCGGCCGAAGTCCGGCAAGGTCGAGGATGCTGCCCGTGCGCTGGAACGGCTGGTGCCCCAGGACATCATGGCGCTTGCGCCGGGGCGACAGCGCTATGCCCAGTTCACCAATCCGGACGGCGGCATCCTCGATGATCTGATGGTCGCCAATTTCGGCGATCACCTGTTCCTGGTCGTCAATGCCGCCTGCAAGGCCGACGACGAGGCGCATCTTCGCGCGCACCTCTCCGACGACTGCATCATCGAGTCGCTGAACGACCGCGCGCTGATCGCGCTCCAGGGCCCGAAGGCCGAAGCCGTGCTGGCGAAACTTTGTGCGGAGGCGCCTTCCATGAAATTCATGGACGCGGGCCCGCGCAAGGTCGATGGCATCGGGTGTTTCGTGTCGCGTTCGGGCTATACCGGCGAGGACGGGTTCGAAATCTCGGTTCCAGCAGGCGATGCCGAACGCCTGGCAAAGGCGCTGCTCGCAAATTCCGACGTACTGCCGATTGGCCTCGGCGCCCGTGACAGCCTGCGGCTCGAGGCCGGGCTTTGCCTTTACGGCCACGACATCGACACCACGACCACGCCGGTCGAGGCCGCGCTGGAATGGTCGGTGCAGAAGAGTCGCCGCGCGGGCGGCGCCCGCGCCGGCGGTTTTCCGGGCGCAGAGAAGATCCTCGCCCATTTCGATCAGGGCGCGCCGCGGCGCCGCGTCGGGTTGCGCGCTGAAGGCCGCGCACCGGTGCGCGAGGGCGCGCTGTTGTTTGCGGACGCGACGTCGGCCGAAGCGATCGGCACGGTCACCTCCGGCGGTTTTGGCCCGAGCCTGAATGCACCGGTGGCGATGGGCTATGTGCCCACCGCGAAGAGCGCGCTCGGCGCAAAGCTCTTTGCCGAAGTGCGCGGCCAGCGCCTGCCGCTCACCGTCTCCGCCATGCCATTCATGAAAAACACCTACAAACGCTGAGGACCGAGAATGACCACGACGCTGTACACCTCCGACCATGAATGGCTTGATATCGATGGCGATGTCGCAACCGTCGGCATCACCGATTACGCCCAGCAGCAGCTCGGCGACGTCGTGTTCGTCGAGCTGCCCAAGGTCGGCCGCGCGCTGAAGAAGACGGAAGCTGCGGCCGTGGTCGAGTCCGTGAAGGCCGCGTCCGACGTCTATGCGCCGATCTCGGGCGAAGTGCTCGAGGTCAACCAGGCGATCGTCGATGAGCCGGCGCTGGTCAATTCGGACGCTGCAGGCAAGGCCTGGTTCTTCAAGATCAAGATTGCCGACAAGAGCGAGCTCGGCGGCCTCATGGACGAGGCCGCCTACAAGGCGCACACGGCGTGAGATGAAGCGAGTAGTCACCCCATACTTCGTGTCATCGTCCGCCTTGTGCGCACTGCGCACTGGGGCGGACGATCCAGTACGCCGCGGCCTATCAGCTCTAGCTCGAACGGTTGCGTTTACTGGATGCCCCGCCTTCGCGGGGCATGACAGCAACTCCTAGCGAGGACCCATGATGACCGCGCACCGCAAATCCGACGGCGACACCACCGCCTCTTTCGTTCGCCGCCATATCGGCCCCTCCGCGCGCGATGTCGCGGCGATGCTGGACACCGTCGGCGCGAAAAGCGTGGACGCCCTGATGGCGGAGACGCTGCCGGCCTCGATCCGACAGGCAGCTCCCCTCGATCTCGGCAAGCCCTTGAGCGAGACGGAAGCGATCGCGCATATGGGCGAGCTCGCAGCCCAGAACCAGGTCTTCACCTCGCTGATCGGCCACGGCTATTCCGGCACCATTTTGCCGGCGGTGATCCAGCGAAACATCCTCGAAAACCCCGCCTGGTACACGGCCTACACGCCCTATCAGCCCGAGATCAGCCAGGGCCGGCTGGAAGCGCTGTTCAACTTCCAGACCATGATCTGCGACCTCACCGGGCTCGATGTTGCCAACGCCTCGCTGCTCGATGAGGCGACGGCTGCGGCCGAGGCCATGGCTTTCGCGGAGCGGCACTCGCAGGTGAAGGCGCAAGCCTTCTTCGTCGACAAGGACGTGCATCCGCAGACGCTCGCGGTGATGCGCACCCGCGCCGAACCCCTGGGCTGGAACCTGATCGTCGGCGATCCCCTCACGGATCTTGACAAGGCGAACGTGCTCGGTGCGCTGCTGCAATATCCGGGCAGCTCGGGCGCGGTGCGCGACCTGCGGCCGGCCATTGCGGCGCTGCGCGCCAAGGGCGCGCTTGCGATCGTTGCCGCCGATCTGCTGGCGTTGACGCTGCTCGCTTCGCCCGGCGAACTCGGCGCCGACATTGCGATCGGCTCGGCGCAGCGCTTTGGCGTGCCGATGGGGTATGGCGGACCGCACGCAGCCTACATGGCGGTGCGCGATGCGCTGAAGCGCTCGCTGCCCGGCCGCATCGTCGGCCTCTCCGTGGACTCGCGCGGCGCGCCCGCCTATCGCCTTGCGCTCCAGACCCGCGAGCAGCATATCCGCCGTGAGAAGGCGACCTCCAACATCTGCACCGCGCAGGTGCTGCTCGCCGTGATCGCCTCGATGTACGCCGTTTACCACGGCCCCGAAGGCCTCTCGCAGATCGCTCGCACTGTCCATCGCCGCGCCGCCGTGCTGGCCGCGGGCCTGCGCAAGCTCGGCTTTGCGCCACGCTCCGAAAACTTCTTCGATACGGTCAGCGTAGACGCCGGCGCGAAGCGCGACGAGATCGTCGCGCGCGCGACGGCCGAGAATATCAATCTCGGCCTCGGTGATGGTGCCTTGCGCATCGCGCTCGACGAGACCACGACGCCGGCGACCGTTGAGGCGGTCTGGCGTGCGTTCGGCGGCAAGCTTTCTTATGCCGAGATCGACGCGACCACGCGCGAGGTGCTGCCTGACGCATTGAGGCGGACGACGCCCTTCCTCACCCATCCGGTGTTCCATGCGCACCGCTCGGAAACCGAGATGCTGCGCTACATGCGCAAGCTCAGTGACCGCGACCTCGCGCTCGACCGCGCGATGATTCCGCTGGGCTCGTGCACGATGAAGCTGAACGCGACCACCGAGATGACACCGCTGACCTGGCCGGAGTTCGGCAGCCTGCATCCGTTCGCGCCAAGCGAGCAGGCAAAGGGCTATCACGCACTGTTCGCCCGGCTGGAAAAATGGCTGTGCGACATCACCGGCTATGACGCGATCTCGCTGCAGCCGAATTCGGGCGCGCAGGGCGAATATGCCGGGCTTTTGGCCATCCGTGGGTATCATGCCGCGCGCGGCGACGCCCATCGTAAAGTGTGCCTGATCCCCTCCTCCGCCCACGGCACCAATCCGGCCTCGGCCGCGATGGTCGGCATGGAGGTGGTGGTCGTCGCCTGCGAGAAGAACGGCGACGTCGACGTCAACGATCTCCGCGCCAAGGCCGAGAAGCATTCGGACGACCTGGCCGCCATGATGATCACCTATCCCTCGACCCATGGCGTGTTCGAGGAGCACATCCGCGAGATCTGCGACATCGTGCATGGCCATGGCGGCCAGGTCTATCTCGATGGCGCGAACCTGAACGCCCAGGTCGGCCTGTCGCGGCCCGGCGACTACGGCGCCGACGTCAGCCATCTCAATTTGCACAAGACCTTCTGTATTCCGCATGGCGGCGGCGGCCCGGGCATGGGTCCGATCGGCGTGAAGGCGCATCTCGCGCCGTTCCTGCCCGGCCATCCCTCAACCAATCCGAATGCGACGGTCGGCCCGGTTTCTGCTGCACCTTTCGGTTCGGCGTCGATCCTGACTATCTCCTACATCTACATCCTGATGATGGGCGGCGAAGGCTTGAAGCGTGCGACCGAGATCGCGATCCTCAACGCCAATTATGTTGCGGCGCGTTTGGATGCGCATTTCCCGGTGCTCTACAAGAACGCGAAGGGCCGCGTCGCGCACGAATGCATCATCGATCCGCGACCGCTGAAGACGACCAGCGGCGTCACCGTCGACGACATTGCAAAGCGGCTGATCGACCACGGTTTCCACGCCCCGACCATGAGCTTCCCGGTCCCGGGCACGCTGATGATCGAGCCGACCGAGTCGGAATCGAAAGCCGAGCTCGATCGCTTCTGCGACGCGATGATCGCGATCCGGAAAGAAATTGCTGAGGTCGAGGCCGGCCGCTTCAAGATCGAGGCATCACCGCTGCGCCACGCCCCGCATACCGTGCACGACATCGCGGATGACAACTGGACCCGCGCCTACACCCGCGCCGAGGGCTGTTTCCCGGCCGGCACCTCGCGCACCGACAAATACTGGTGCCCGGTGGGCCGCGTCGACAATGTCTATGGCGATCGCAACCTCGTGTGCTCGTGCCCGCCGGTGAGCGATTACGCGCAAGCGGCGGAGTGAGGGATTCGTAGGATGGGCTTTGTCCAACCCATCCTAGCCGTCGGGCCAACGCATCAGACTTGCCGATCGCGCCAGAAGGCTCTGACAATGAGCGGTCGCAATTGTGAGCGCCCAAGCCTGGGATTCATCGATTCTGCCCTGCAGATCAGCGAGCGCGCGTACCTGCCAGTGCGCCCTTTCGCGTCCGAGCGGCAAAGATTCGGTCTCGGAAGCAATTCCGACAAAGGGTAAAATATCAGGATCGTCTTCGAGGCGAGCCTTGAAGCGACGCCTCGCAATCGTCCTGGCTCCTTCCACCGGGAACACGCTTCCGGAAAGTATACCTTTCGCCGTCTCAATGATGATTTGGCGAGCAGCAATGACCTCGGACTGATTCCAACTCACGGCGATCCCGGTCTCGACAACTGATCCGGTATCCCTTCTATCACGCAAAAACGAAACGGGCACTGATGACGTCGGCAACTCAACGTCCTCAGCGCCCGCTCCTCGCGAAACTCTATTCGGCTAAGTCCTACTCCTCCGTCGGCTCCTCGCCGTCGGCGTCGCGCTCGGGATTGCCGGCCAAAATCTGCTCGGCGATCAGGCCGGAGTTCTGGCGGATCGCGGTTTCGATCTTGGCGGTGACATCGGGGTTGGCCTTCAAGAACGCCTTGGAGTTCTCGCGGCCCTGGCCGAGGCGCTGGCTGTCATAGGAGAACCAGGCACCAGATTTCTCGACGATGCCGGCCTTGACGCCGAGATCGAGGATCTCGCCCATCTTCGACACGCCCTCGCCGTACATGATGTCGAACTCGACCTGCTTGAAGGGCGGCGCCAGCTTGTTCTTCACCACCTTCACGCGCGTGGTGTTGCCGACGACCTCGTCACGCTCCTTGATCGCGCCGATGCGGCGGATGTCGAGACGGACCGAGGCGTAGAACTTCAGCGCGTTGCCGCCGGTCGTGGTTTCCGGCGAGCCGTACATCACACCGATCTTCATGCGGATCTGGTTGATGAAGATCACCATGGTGTTGGACTTGTTGATGGAGGCCGTCAGCTTGCGCAGCGCCTGGCTCATCAACCGCGCCTGGAGACCGGGCAGCGATTCCCCCATCTCGCCTTCGAGCTCGGCCTTCGGCACGAGCGCAGCGACCGAGTCGATCACCATCACGTCCACCGCGCCCGAACGCACCAGCGTGTCGCAGATTTCCAGCGCCTGCTCGCCGGTGTCCGGCTGCGAGATCAGGAGATCGTCGATGTTGACCCCAAGCTTGCGCGCATAGACCGGATCGAGCGCGTGCTCGGCGTCGATGAAGGCGCAGATGCCGCCCTTCTTCTGCGCTTCCGCCACCGTGTGCAGCGCCAGCGTGGTCTTGCCCGAGGATTCCGGCCCGTAGATCTCGACGATGCGCCCCTTGGGCAGGCCGCCGATGCCGAGCGCGATATCGAGCCCGAGCGAGCCGGAAGACACCGCCTCGATGTCCATCGAACGGTCGCTCTTGCCGAGCTTCATCACCGAACCCTTGCCGAACTGGCGCTCGATCTGAGAGAGCGCGGCAGCCAGGGCTTTACTCTTGTCCATGGAAGATCCTTCGACGATACGCAGGGCAGTGGCGGACATCTGGTCGTGCTCCTTATGGCGGGGATTCGCGAGAGGGACAAACGGTTGGCGAAGCGGGCCGGCGATAAAATTACCGTACACTGTTTGTTCCATGTTCGCAATATGTTCTTTTTGAGCTTCAGGTGCTGTCCGTACTTAACCCCCGGTGTCCCAAGTTGAATTTGTGAATGTCAGAATTTGTTCGCAGACTGCCTCAAGGCGTTCATGCCTCGAAACGCCTAGTCTGAATGGGGTAGGCCAATTCGTATAGGGAGCAATTGGTTGCAGTCCATCGGATTGAGGCCGCCAGTCCGCTGGCACGGGCGACGCGGCGGTTTCGGGGTCTCACCAGAATCCATGAAAACAACCCCATGCAAAGTAGCCAGCCCCTTCTGATTCCGGTTGTCGTCGAGGTTGATTTTGACAACGTCCGGAACCGCTTGTGATCAGGGGACGCGCCTTAGGTCATCTTCAAGATTGCCGCTATTGCCTGACTCATGCTCCCAAGGCCGGGACTGAAGCGGCTGGCAAAGGGCACGGCCGCCGCAATATCGCCAACGGTCACCCGCGGCCTTCCTCATCGTCGCCGTCCGCGGTTTTGGCCCATGAGGCGAGCAACGCCGCTTCCTCTCCCCGCGCGTACCGGCCTACAGCACGGCCAACAGAATGAGCCCCACAACCAGCACAACAAACCCCGTCGCCGTCGCAGCGGCGAATGATCGCTCTACGTTATCCATATGCCACCCCTGATCGGCGGGCCACGTTCCCCCATGGCATCGCCGAGCAACGCTGAGTCTCCTCAATTGCTGTGTCGTAATTTCTGCGAGTGGGTGTCGGAATTGGGACGGGATTCGTCCTCGAGATGGCGACACGACCTATCCGCAATCTGGCCTTGAACCGCCAATCGCCCGCTCCCGCCTGTAAGCTCCCTGTAAGCTGCGCGGGGTAACCTTGCTTGGCTACGGTGTTGCAGCCCAGCACCTCAGCCTCCAATAACCTTCTGCCCCGCCCGGCTCTCCCTGGCGGGGCTTTTTTTCTATCCCGCAATTCCCGGGATTTGCGCGTAGCCGCAGCGAAAAGGAATCGATCGCAGGGGCGGCGGGGAGGACGACCGGCAGGATCGCGGCGCAGGAGATCAGCCAGGAGGCGAGCCAATGAGGCGCCTTTGCCTTTCGACCCGCAACGAGGCGAAGCAAGGCACGTGCCGCGGCTTCATCTCACCGCGCGACGCGACCCAGGTGCCAGCGGCGGTCCGGCGGCGGATGATTCGCCGCCGCAGCCAGGCGGCTGGTTTGATAGTCCCTCAAAGCGCCAGAAGGTGATCACGCTCGTCTCGCCGCACCGCTCGCAAGTGAGCGTCTCCTCGCCGAGGCTATAGCGCCCGCGCCTGAAGACCGTAGGCGATGCCGGCTGCCTGCAATGCGGACAGACCAGAGAAAAATTTCGCGCACCCCAGCGCAACACGAGATTACGAAGCCAGCCCACGCTATCCTCTTTTACGAGGTCCAGTTTCTTAGAAGGTCAAGTTAGCAACTACCATATAATGAAACCTGGCGTTGCCATGTGCGAACAAACATTGCAAGGTCGTATCGGGATCTGTCCTCACTCGTGTCGGTTTTCCCCGGACCGCGCGGCCTGTCGCAAGGCAGCCGCAACGCGTTGCGCATTCGCCCAACACGTCGTTCGCGGACATGTCGGGCACGGAACCCGTGGTTCTCCGGCCATGAACAAAGTTCCTGCCCGGGAGCACCCCATCAACTCGGATAGTTGCTCCGGCCGCCCTCCCGGTCGTGCATCTGAAGGATGCGGACGAAATCGGCCATGCTCGAACGGTCGTCGCCCTCGCTTGCGTGCAGGTTGTACCCGCTTGTCTCGGGCCGGCCGCGCTGCCAGACCCGCCTGAGGAGCTCGACGATCAGCTTCATGGAATCCGAAGGTGCCGGGTTTGAGCCGAATGGCTCTGGATGAATTTCCTTGCCGAGCCAATGCGCGGTCAGCCGACTGGTTCCTTTCAGCACCGGTGAAATTTGCGCTGCACCATATGTGGAAAGCGGCCTTCACGCGTCTTCGTTTGTTTCGCACCACAGAGGTCAAGGATTTCGTTGCATTATCCACGACTTAGCGGCAAATTTGACGGACGGCGGAATATTATGACGTCCAACCTGTTACGTTAACCATGGGTGAATCGTGGAGGTCGGCCATGAATCACAGGGGCATCGAGTTCACCGTGGCCAAGACGGCGATACAAGGCGTCTGGCAGTGGCAATTCCGCATCGGTGAGACGGTCAAGAGCGGCAAGACCGAGACCAAGATCGATCTCCTTGCCATTCGTCGCGTGCAACTGCGTATCGACCGGGAACTGAAGGCCATCGATCGCAAGACCGCCTGAGCCAGTCGCGAAACTGTCAGCAAGACTGGGCCGCACCCCTGTGGGGGGCGCCGCCTGCACATTGCCCGCACGGCTTTGCTGCTCATGAATCCCGTAAAGTTCCGGAGTTGATCTGCCTGCGGTTTGGGATTGCACTGCGCGCCTCGTGGCCTCGGGGCTCGGCCATTACGCGATCGGTGCCAGCCATGCCGCTCTATTTTTTCCGGATCCGGAACGGGCGCTATTCGGGCTCATCGGAGCAGGCCAGCGAATTTCCCGATCGCGATGCAGCTTGGAAGGAAATGACCCATGTCTGCGCCGACATGGCCGCCGGCATCGCCCGCAAACTGCAGGAGAACTCCGAATGGCACATGGAGCTCCTGGACGAGACCAAGCAACCGGTTTTCCGGATTCGTATCGTCGCGGAATCCTTTGATTAGACTACACCAAAGCGCGATGAGATTAGGATGGATCGTCATCGCGCTTTAGGCTGTTGTTTGAGCATGATCTTTTCGGAAAACCGCTCCACACTTTTCCGGATCATGCTCTAGCCGTGTCCGGCCGGCCCTCCGGTTTCCCGGCCGTTCCCCTGGCCGCCTCACGCTGGCGCTTCCGCCGCAGATCCCTGGCACGAACGAAGCGCGCCCCGACGCGCTCGCCATTGCGCCACGTCAGGATGCAGATTCGGATCACCTCGCCGCCGGTCGTGAACGACAGGCCGAACACTTTCGGCACCGGCAGCGCACCGACATCGATCGATACGCCGTCGTCGGAGACCTCGACGATCGTGCATTCAATCCATGGCGCATCGGGTGCCGGAATCAGAAATCCGGGCCTGTAGAGATCAACCCGCACATGTCTGCGGGCGCCGAGATCTTTGCGGTGCCGGGCCATCGCTCTCCCCTGGAAGTGGGAGATCCTAAATGGCAAAGCTTTGAACGGGGTTTCCGAAAAAGACTAAAACTTGCGGCAAGCCGGGCCACTCGCTTTAGTCGGCGCTGGGCAGGCGGCGCATCGTGAACTCGATGTCGCCGCCAGGCAGTTCGCGCCAGCTTTCGACCTCACTCATATACCCGGCCTTGGGATAGCGGGCGAAGAAGGCCTGCGCCTTCGCCCTCGCCGCCTCGCGCGGCAATGTGAAGGTCTCTCGCAAATAGCCGTCGCCCGCCTTGCGCCGGCGCGCCATCCGGTCGGCAAGATCCCGCGGACGAAACACCATGCCGCTACTCCTTCAGCCCTACGCCCCCCTCGAATATAGGAGATCGGGGAACGAAGAGGAGTCCGGCCGACCGGGGCGGTCAGTTGGCGGTCGGAGCGGTCTTGGTCTTCTTGGCCGCAGCAGAGGTCTTTGGCGCGGCGGCCTTGGGGGCATCGGCGCGCATCCCACCCCAGGGATCGTTGGCGGCCTTGGCGTCCGGAATCTTCCTCAGCGTCTCCTTGTAACGCTGGTCGCGCTCGGCATCGACCGCCTTCTCTTCGTCGGTCTTGCTCGGCGTATCCTGCATCATATTGATGTGGGGCATCGCATTCTGCGCGTAGGCCGGCCCGGCGAGCACCGCTAGCAGCGCCGCCATACGGAAAACCTTCATCACGTCACTCCATTGATCATCGATGGTCGAACCGGCGCGTCGTCGGCCGTAACGCAGCATGCCGCGCGAACCGCTAGAAACGGTCCGATTTGCAGGATTTTGGCGATTGCAGCCAATCGTCCCAGATCGGGCCGCACTTGGTGCACCCGCCTAGCGCCAGGCCGACCAGGCCCAAGCAAAATACCAAGACAAACCGCCGCAACATCGTCCACCCTGTTCCCAAGCGCGGCATCATAGGGGGCGAAGTCGGGCATTTTCAAGCCAAGGCAGAAGCCCCCGAACGAGGTGACTTTGCCGTGCCATAGCGGGCACAATGGCCGAAACATCGGGCAACAAGGGGAACGGAATCATGCCAGCGCAGCCAACGACCGAATTCGGCATCGAGGAGGCCAGGCGCGTGCTGGGCGACGTGTTCGCGCCATGGGTCCAGGATCTCGGCCTGTCGGTCGAGCGCATCGACCATGAGCCGCCACCGAACGATTCGGATTGGCAGCCAGGCGCGGTGCTGCGCATGGCCTTCTCGGAGCGGCTTTGCCGCAGCGGCGGCGTGGTCTGCGGCCAGGCCCTGATGGCGCTCGCCGACACCTCCATGGTGATCGCCATCCTCGCCGCCAATCGCGGCTACCGTCCGATGACGACCGTCGACCAGACCACGCACTTCATGCGCGCGGTCTCATCGTCGGACGTCCTGGCGGATGCGAAGGTGGTGCGGCTCGGACGCACCATGAGCTTCGGTCGCGTCACGCTCTTGTCCGCCACCGACAACAAGCCGGTGGCGATGGTCTCGAGCGCGTTCGCGATGCTGCCGGGCTAAGCGCGATGGGATTGGGATGAATCCTCACCGCGCTTCAGGTTATTGTTTGAGCATAATCTCCGCGCAAACGCGTTCCGCGTTTTGTCGCGAGGGAAAACCGCTTCGCACTTTGCGCTAACGCGGCTCTTCGGCTCCGGATCGTGCTTTAATTACTTGCCCAGCACTTCGTCGGCCGCGGTGACGATGCTGACCGTCGGGTTGTTGCCGCAATAGGTGCCGAACTTCTTGGCATTGTCGACGAACACGTCTGTGTCGATGATCGCGTTGTCCTCGTCGCCCTTATACCAGCCGTCCATCCAGGTCAGGACGAGCTTGATGGTGTCGTCGCCGCTCTCGAGGAATTGCTTGCAGCTCATGGTCGACAGATCGAGCTTGGTGGCATGGGCGGGTGCCGATGACAGCGCGACGGCGGCAGCGAACAAAATCGAAATCGTGGTCTTCATCAATATCTCCATTGGCGAGTGTCGCCACAATTGATCAGCCTCCTTGCGAGGCTGTGGGCAGCGCGTGCACAACACACGCGCCCGCCGCGCATTGTCGTAAACGAAGTATGAAGCGCCCGGCAAGTACGACGTACATTGAATTTAGTTCGATGTAATTTCTATGCCGTAATTTACGCTCTCTCAGTTTGGATTAACGGATATGATTGAGAAGCGTGCAGCGCAGCGGCATCGGGTTTTCAAGGGTGCGACGATCACCTTTGAATGCCGCGGCGTTGCGTGCACGGTGCGGAATTTGTCGAGCGGAGGCGCTGCAATCGACCTCGACGGCCGCATTTTGCTGCCGCCGTCGTTTACCCTGTCGATCTCCAGCGATCAGTTCGTGCGCAAGTGCCGCACCGTGTGGCGCAACGACAAACGCCTCGGTCTCACCTTCGAACAGTAACGCGCGAGGCTGTGAACCGCGGTTCGCAAAACCCGTCTTTCGCGCCTGGGACTAGACCGTCCTGCGGCGACTCATGCGCCAGCGAAAGCCGGCGATGACGAGCGCGATCATCACGAGCACCAGCACGACGACCGCGGCCCAGAACCGGCCCCCGGGACGATCGAGCGTGCGCGACACCAGCGAGGGCGACTCCCCTTGCCGCGCCAGGCGGAACGCGACCACGCTGTCGCCGATCGACGTGCCGCCTTCCGAATGGCCGCCGGCGCCGATCGCGACATATTGCTCGCCCTTCCAGAGATAGGTCATGGGATTGGCAACGCCGGGCACGGGCAGCCGGCCCTGCCACAGCTCGCGTCCGCTCCTTGCATCGAAGGCGCGCAAGTATGCGTCCATCGCGCCGGTGAAGACGAGACCGCCCGCAGTGATCGCAACGCCGTTGACGAGCGGCGTGCCCCACGCAAACGGCAGGCCGAGTGGCGCGAGATCCTCGGTGGTGCCGACGGTGGTGCGCCAGAGGATCTTGCCGGCCTTGAGGTCGACGGCGACCATCTCGCCCCATGGCGGCTTGACGCAGATCAGCCCCATTGGCGACATCACAACCGACCGCGACATCGCAAACGGCGCGCCCTGCTGCTGACCGAAATCATGGCCAGGCGGCGGATTGAAGCCGGTCGCGTCCGCGCGCGGGATCAGCTTGATGAGATGCGCAACCCGGCTGGTGTTGGCATAGAGGATCTGGTTGACGGGATCGAATGCCGCGCTGCCCCAGTTCACGCCGCCGCCGGTGAAGGGAAACTCCAGCGTGCCCTGTGTCGAGGGCGGCGTGAACAGGCCTTCGTTGCGCGCCGCCGCGAACTGCCCTTTGCAGGCAGAGCCCATGCCGGGGATCAGAGAGAAGGTATCGTCGGCCGAAATGGTCTGCTGCGTCAGCGCCGGGACATGGGTCGGAAACGGCTGCGTCGGCGAGAGTTTTTCGCCTTCGGCCGCGCTTTGCGGAACGCTGCGCTCCTCGACCGGCCATACCGGCTTGCCGCTATCGCGGTCGAGCACGAAGACGAAGCCGTGCTTGGTCGGCTGGATCACGACGTCGCGCTGACCCGCGCCGGTGTCGATGCGCGCGAGCGTTGGCTGCGCCGGCAGATCGTAATCCCAGAGATCGTGATGCACGGTCTGGAACGACCATGCGAGCTCGCCGGTCTCGACGCGCAGGGCGACCACCGAATTGGCATGCTCATTGTTGCCGGGGCGCTTGCCGCCCCAGAAATCCGGTGACGGCGAGGAGGTCGGCAGCACCACCAGTCCGCGCGCATCGTCCACCGACATCGGCGCCCAGACATTGGCGTGACCGGCCTCGATGCCGTCATGCTTCAGAGGCTCAAAGCTCCAACGCGGCTGGCCGCTGCGTGCGTCGAACGCGCGCACCGTGCCCGCCGGCGCATTGACGCGCCGGTTGTCGCCGATCGCAGAGCCAACCACGACGACGCCGTGGCCGACCGCTGGCGGCGAGGTGATCTGGAATTCGCCAGGCCATTCCAGCTTCATGCCGACGTCGATCCTGACCTCGCCCTTGTCGCCGAAACCGGCACAGGGAATTCCGGTCCTCGCATCGAGTGCGATCAGTCGCACATCGTTGGTGCCCATGAAGATGCGGGCGCGGCAGGCGGCGTTCGCCGGCGCCTGCTCGTCCACCCAATAGGTGACGCCGCGGCAGACGAAGCGGTTTGCGGGGCGATAATCGGTGCTGATCTTCGGATCGTAGCGCCACTTCTCGGCGCCCGTGCCGGGATCGAGCGCGATCACCTCGTTGAAGGGCGAGCAGAAGATCAGGCTGTCCTCGACGAACAGCGGCGTCGCCTCGAACTTCGTCCGCTTCATCACCTCGCTCGGACGTGTCACGAGATCGCCGGTGTGATATTCGAAGGCGCGAACGAGATTGCCGACATTGTCAGGCGTGATCTCTTTCAGCGCTGAATATTTTTGACCGCCGGCGTCGCCGCCCCAAAACTCCCAGCCGGAGGCCGGACCCAGCCCAAGCATCAGGACCGTGAACGGGCCGGCCAGATGACGCAGGCGGATCATGCGGTTTGCCCGGCGCTATTTCGGCTTCTTGGCGGGCTCGGTCGGACGCGCCCCACCCCACGGGTCGTATTTCTCCTTGGGATCGGGAATGCGCTCCAGCGCAGCCTTGTAGGCCTTCTCGTCGACCTCGGGAGCCTTCTTCTCGGTCTTGGGACCGTCATTGCCGTGGCGCCGGCCGCCCATCTGGGCCTGCGCAGGCGCGGCAACGAATGCGAGCGCGGTCACCGCGACGACAAGAATCCTCATGCGTCAATCCCTCCCATCTGGCGTCTCAGCGTAGCCTGCATTGCCTTATTGGCAAATCCCAGTCAGTTCTTCGGCCCGCTCAGCAATTGTTGATCGAGGGGGACTTCGATCGGCCGTCTTCATACCCATCTTTCGGGGCGCAGGGGATCTTCTCGGATGTTACGGTTTGTTGCTCATGCGGCATTGCTCGCCGGCGCGCTTGCGCTCGGCGCGTGCGGCTTTGCCGACAGCCGCGCGCCGGTGCCCGAGTTCATGCGCATGAGGGATGCCGAGCAGCCGCCTCCCGAACCGCCACCCGACGTCAGGAAAATCGTTCGCGAGCAGCTCGACGTCGTCTTCATGGCGGCGTCATATCCGCGCGAGGTGCAGGTCGCCCCACCCCATCACGAGGTTCGCGGGCTAGGCTGGACGTCCTGCGTCCGCGCGCAGCTCACGTCGGCGACCGGCACCGGGCTAGGTAGCCAGACCTATGTCGTGACCATCAGCGGCGGCAGGGTCGTCGACCGCCGGCGCGCCGAGGTTGACGACATCTGCGGGTCCGAAACCTACGAGCCGATCTAGGGAACGGTTCGTCTTCCGCGCGAAGAGATCATGTTCCCTGGAAATCAGTCGTGTTCCGGGAAAAACGCGCAAAAGCAACCGGAACGAATGCGCGCGCCCATTCTTGTCACCCCGAGGGCAGTTGCCACGGAGAGGACTGATGAGGACAACGATGATTGCGCTGCTGGCAGGCGTCGGCGCCCTGGCCGCGACGGGAGCCGCGAAGGCTGCCGACATCTACACGACCAGCGAATACACCAATCCCGATCTCGTGCAGCAGGTGCGCCTCGTCTGTGACGATACCGGTCGCTGCTATCGCACCCACGGCGGCGCGCGGGTGATCATCCGCGATCGCGATTCCTACAACTATATGCCGCGCGATCGCTATTACGAGCGTCGCACCTATCGCGACTACGACAGACCGCGTGCGGGCGTCGATATTCGCGCGCCCGGCGTCAGCGTAGGTGTCGGCGAGGATCGCTACTAGTTCCAATACATGAAATCGGAAAGGACCGGACGACGCCGTCGTCCGGTCCTTTTTCGTTTTTGCGTCATTGGTTGATGATGGCGCCGGTCAGGCCTTGCCCTGCGCCACCCGCTCCCAGCACCTCGGCAGGATGCGCGCATTGACTTTGGTCAAGACCCGGCGCGACGACCGGACGATATATTACAGCCTCGCGAGCCCTGAGGTCCGGTCCGTGCTGGAGGCGCTGTACCGCCCGTTCTGCGCTCCAGCATGGGGATCGCTGCCCGCGCGACGACGAGGAGCGCATCATGACCGACGACACCCTCATCGAAGGGCCGCTCTACGAGAGGCGCAGAAAGGTCTATCCGCAGTCGGTTCACGGCAGGTTCCGCCGCATCAAATGGATAATTCTCTGCGTCACGCTCGGCATCTACTACCTGCTCCCGTTCGTGCGCTGGCACCGCGGCCCCGGCCTGCCCAGCCAGGCGGTGCTCGTCGACCTGCCTCATCGCCGCTTCTACTTCTTCTTCATCGAGCTGTGGCCGCAGGAGGTTTACTACTTCACGGGCCTGTTGATCATCGCAGCCATGGCGCTGTTCCTGATGAACGCGGTGGCGGGACGCCTCTGGTGCGGCTATCTGTGCCCGCAGACCGTGTGGACCGACCTGTTCTACGCCATCGAGCGCTGGGTCGAGGGCGACCGGCGCGAGCGCATGCAGGGCGACAAGCGCTACTGGACGTTCGATCACATCCGCAAAGTGGCGCTCAAGCACTTCCTCTGGATCATGATCGCCTGGTGGACCGGCGGCGCCTGGGTGCTTTATTTCGCCGATGCGCCGACGCTGGTGAAAGATCTCGCCACCTTCCAGGCGCCCTTCATCGCCTATCTCTGGATCGGCATTCTCACCGCCACCACGTACGTGTTCGCCGGCCACGCCCGCGAGCAGACCTGCATCTACATGTGCCCGTGGCCGCGGATCCAGGCGGCGCTGACCGACGAATGGGCGCTCAACGTCACCTATCGCCGCGACCGCGGCGAGCCGCGCATGTCGGTGAAGAAGGCTGAAGCCGCGCGCGCTCTCGGCGATGTCGCCGGCGACTGCGTCGATTGCCACCAATGCATCAATGTGTGTCCGACCGGCGTCGACATCCGCAACGGCATCCAGCTCGGCTGCATCCAGTGCGGCCTGTGCATCGACGCCTGCGACAACATCATGAAGGAGATCGGCCGTCCCACCGGGCTGATCGGCTATGATACCGACATCAACATGGAGCGCCGGCACGAAGGCAAGGCACCGATCTATCGCATCGTCCGGCCGCGCACGCTGACCTATGCGGCGGCGATCGCCATCGTCGGCGGCATCATGCTCTATACGCTCGCAACGCGCGGCACGATGGACGTCAACGTGCTGCACGAGCGCAATCCCCTGTTCGTGCAGCTCTCGGACGGCGGGATTCGCAACGACTATACGGTCCGCCTGCTCAACAAGGGCCCGGCGCGATCATTTACGGTTGACGTCTCCGGCCTGCCGGGGGCGGCGATCCGGATCATCGGCATTGACGCGAAGTTGGATGGCAAGCCCGTCGTCGAGGTCGGACAGGACCAGACCCGCGAAGTCAGGATGTCGGTGCAGGTCGATCCCGCCCACCTGCCGCGGGCGGAGGTGGAGATCGAGATCACGATCACGGACAAGGCCAGCGGCGAAAGCGCAAGCGCACGCGACCATTTTGTGCCGGCCGACCAGTGACCATCCGGCGGTCTTGCCTCCGGATGGTCAACGGGACGTTAACGCTACCGCTCGAATTGACGGCTTGCGCCAACGGTATCTTCCAATCTTTGCGCTAAGCATGAGCTGACGCGGTTCGGGTTTCGGCCCGGCCGGCGTGAACGGGGAACGACTAGACGTGGTCGATATCGCGCATCGAGCTGCGATCAAGGGCGCATCGGCAAGCGATGCCACGGCTCCGCGTGCCCGCAACCTCTCCGACACCGTACCGCTCGTCCCCGTTGCGTCAGTTGATTTGGCTCAATGGCAGGCGCTCAGCGCGCAGGCGATCGAACCGAACGGCTATTACCTGCCGCCCTGGACGCTCGCCGTCAGCGCGACGGCCCGCGGCCGCACCGGCGCAATGGCGCTGTGCGCGCTCAACGCATCGGCACACCTGATCGGGCTGATGCCGGTCGTCTCGCTATGGCGCGCCTGGAAAATCCCCCTGCCCGCGCTGGTGAGCGCGCATCCCTACGGCACGCTCTGCAGCCCGCTGCTTGATCGTGACACCGCGAGCGAAGCCGCAGCGCGCCTGCTCGATCAGGCACGCGATGCCGGCGCCCACGCGTTGATCCTGCGCGACGTCGCGCTCGATGGCGCGGCGATGAGATCACTAACTGCAATCTTGACCCGCGACGGTTTGAAGCCGCGCGTGCTGAGCTCGTATATGCGCGCCAGTCTCGATGCGACCCAGGATGGCGATACGCTGCTGCGCGAAGCGCTTGGGGCCAAGAAGCTCAAGGAGCTTCGGCGCCAGCAGCACCGGCTGGAAGAGCATGGTCCGGTCATGTTCGACGTCTCGCGCACGCCTGACGCTGTGAAAGCAGCGCTCGAAACGTTCTTGCAGCTCGAGGCGAGCGGCTGGAAAGCCAGGCGCGGCACCGCGCTGATCCAGCACCCAGGCGATGCCACGTTCATTCGACGCGCCGCGCTCGCGCTCGCCGAAACCGGTCAATGCGAGGTCATCAGCCTGCGCGCTGGAAGAGCGCCGGTTGCCGCCGGCATCGTGCTGCGCCATCAGGATCGCGCCTTCTTCTTCAAGCTCGGCATCGATGAGCGCTTTGCGAAATATTCGCCGGGTGTACAGCTCACGCTCGAGCTGACCCGCCACCTCTGCGCCGATCCTGCGGTCGCGAGCGCCGATTCCACCGCCAGCGCCGATCACCCCATGATCAATCCGATCTGGCGCAGCCGCTTTGCCATTGGCGATATGCTGATTCCGTTGTGGAGGAACGATCCGGTGGTGGCGCTGATCCACGCGACGCTCGTCGCGCGCAATGCCGCGCTGGACACCGCGCGGCAAACGCTTCGGCTGCTCCGCAAGTAGAGTACCTACTCCGCCGCCTGCGCGTTGATCTCCTCCGACACCTGGCGGATGGCGCGGGCGAGCAGGTTCGGGTCCTGCGCGCCAGAGACGGCGTATTTCTGCGCGAAGACATAGGTCGGCACGCCAGAGATGCCCTTCTCGGCGGCGTCCTGCGCCTGGGCCGAGATCAGGGCGACGTCCTCGTCGGTGGCAAGCCGCCGTCGCACGTCGTCACCATTGAGCCCGACATCGGCCGCCGCCTGCACGAGCACGTTCACATCGGTGAGATCGCCGCCGTCACGGAAATAGAGCTCCATCAACCGCTGCTTCATCTCGGGTGCCTTGCCGGAAGCTTCCGCCCAGTGGATCAGGCGGTGGCAGTCGATGGTGTTGGGCTGGCGCTGCACGAGATCAGGCCGATAGGTCAGCCCCTCCTCGCCCGCGGCCGCGACGACCCGACCGGCGATTCCCTTATAGGCCTCGACCGAGCCGAACTTCTTGGTCAGATAGGCCTCGCGGCTGATGCCCTCGCGCGGCACCCAGGGATTGAGGAAGAACGGCCGGAAGTTGAGCTCGACCGGCACGTCCGGCACCAGCGCGAGCGCATTCTCGATTCGGCGCTTGCCGATATAGCACCAGGGGCACACCACGTCGGAGACGATGTCGATCTGAAGCGGCTTGAGCGTGCTCGTATTGGGTGAGCTCATGGCAATCTCCTTCGGGCGGACCTTTGGTTCCGCCGGAAGATAAGCCGAACGAGCCCCCAGGCAAGGGCGCTAGCCCATCTTTGCCGCCATCTGCTTCAGCCGCTCCGCCGTGCGCTCATCCGCCGGAAAGAACGTCTCCAGCGCCAATTCCGACAGCGTGATGTCGACGGGCGTGCCGAACACCATGGTGGTAGAAAAGAAACTTAGTATCTCGCCCTCATGCCGCAGCTTGAAGGGAATCGCGACATTGTCGTGCGAGAGCGGCGCCGAGCGCGCGGGAATCGGATAGCTCTTCAGATCATTGTAGAGCTTGATCAATTCAGGATCGGCGGTCGCCTCGCATTGCCGGTGCAGCCGCTCGAGCAGATGCCCGCACCATTCGGCGAGATTAACGGTGCGCGGCGCCAGCGCCTCGGGATGGAAGGCGAGTCGCAGCACGTTGAAGGGCTGGCCGAGCAGCCGCTGCGGGATGCCATCGAGCAGCGGTGCCACCATGCGATTCGCGGAGACCAGATTCCAGTGCCGGTCATAGGCGAGTGCCGGGTTGGGCTCATGCGCTTTGAGAACGAGGTCGATCGCCTGGCGGGCTGACTTCAAGGCCGGATCCTCCAGCGCACGCTGCGGAAAGGCCGGCGCGTACCCGGCCGAAACCAGGAGCACGTTGCGTTCGCGCAAGGGAACATCGAGCCGCTCGGCAAGCTTCAACACCATCTCGCGCGAGGGCGTGGCGCGGCCGGTCTCGACGAAGCTCAAATGGCGCGCCGAGATCTCCGCTTCGCCCGCGAGATCGAGCTGGCTCATGCGGCGGCGCTGCCGCCATTCGCGCAAGTGATCGCCAATATGGACGGGCTGGGCGCTCTCGGCTCGCGCCGCTGCTGCATGTGCGTTCATGGTCAAAAACGTAGCATGCGGATTTCGGCCCTTCCATTACCTCCGGGGTAATCGAATTTCGCGAGCACATCCCTGGGTCAGACCGCCGTTCGGACCGCTACCTGATTTGCAAGGGCTCACCTGGCGCTTTGTCCAAAAGAAAAACCCCGGCGGTTGCCCGCCGGGGTTCTCTGATCGGTCGAGAGATCGATCTTAGAAGTTGCGCTGGGCGCGGAGGAGCATGCTGACCGAGTTCTGGTCCTTCAGCTCATACACGGCTGCCGGCTTGGCAGCGGAAGTGATGCCCGGGCTGTTGATCGCGCCGGTATACTTCTGGTCCAGATGCGTCCAGTTCACGTCCGCGGTGAACGCCAGGTTCTTGACCGGGGTCCACACGGTGTTGACACCGATAACCGCGAAGTTGAAGTCCGGATTACAGGTCGAACCGGCCACGGCGATCGCAGCGAAGTTGGTGCAGATCAGGGCCTTGCCCGTATCGCCGTACCTCAGCTGGCCATAGCCACCGTAGATGCCGCTCGCCCAGGTCGGGCTCCAGTTGTGGGTGTAGCCACCGCGGAAGCCCCAGGTCTTGACGGTATCGATGCCGGTGCCGGTGCCGAAGACGCCATCAGCAATGCCAGCGAAACCAGTGCTCTGGTAGGCGCCGGCCAGGCCGGTGCCGCTGAACATGAAGAAGCTCTGCGGGAACAGGCTCTGGAAGTTGTAGCGGCTCGCACCATCCGTGTAGACGGCCTGCAGGTTGATGCTGTCGCCGGGTCCGGTCGGGATGTTCTTGATCGACAAGGCACCCTGAACCGCCCAGCCCCACTTGTCAGCCGGGTGACCGGAGACTTCCGTGGTGCCGTAGTAAGCGGAATGGATGTCATGCGCGGCAACCGAGATCTGGGCCAGACCCCAGGCCTGGTCGACACGGATCGCACCGACGATGTCGGGAGAACGCGTGCCACCCCAATCGTTGGCACCGTAGACGCCCGTCACGAACTGAGCGGCGGTACCCGACGAGACGTTCCAGAGGTTCGACTGGCCACCTGCCGCCGTCGTCATATCCTGCAAGGCCACCGAGCCGGTGATGCCCTGACCGAAGTCAGCCGTATAGGCAACCTGGTTCACGCCGGTGACGTTGTTGCTGCCGCCCGGAATGGTATCGGGACCGCCAGCCGGATAGCTCTGCCACGGAGTGTCGAAGATCGAGACCGTGCGGCCGAAGGTGAAGCCGGCGAACTGGATGAACGCATGGTAGAGGCCGAGCGAAGCGGAACCGTCAAAGGTCCCTTGCGCCGACGGGTTGCTGCCGGTCACGGCATTGCTCGTCCAGGTGAAGACCATGTCCGCGTAGGTGCGCACAACGCCGTACTCGGTCGCCGTGCGGGTATCGACGGTGAGGTCCATACGAGCGCGGCTGAACCAGTAGTTGGTCAGACGGTTGTTCGAACCCTGGTTCGCGCCCTGCTGGAAGGAATAGTCGCCCGCGCCAACCGACGTGTCGGCACGAACATAGCCGCCGAACTTGATGCAGGTGTCGGTGCCCGGCATGTAGTAGAAGCCTGCGCCGTACAGCGAGCAGATCTTCACGTATTCGACCGCCTTGGCCTTCACGGGAAGATCGGCTGCCTGTGCTCCGCCAACGGCGATCAGAGCCGCCGCCGAGCCGAGCATAAGGCTCTTCGTCAATTTCATTTGCTTACCTCCAAGTTGGTGTTGGGCGACTTGGACGCGATCCAAAGACGCGACCTCCGGCCCCTCAATTCCCCAAGTCCGCATCCAGGTTCCGGCTGCGGAAACGACTTTGAGGTGCCCCCCTCCGTCGCTAAATTCGATATAGTTTAACAAAACAATCATCTCAATTGATTGTTTTCATCAAGCGATCGTTCGCCGCGACCTGTTGTATGAGCGCAACACCACCGAATCTGTCGGGTTCTTGGGCAATTTCAGCGGGAAAAGGCAACAAAAAACCCTCGGGGGGCATCCCGAGGGTTTCCTTGGAGGTTTAGCGAGTGGTGTATCAGAACCCTTCGTTGAAAGAGTTCGAACTGCTCCTAAACACTCAAGATGATTATTTTAATCAATTGATATTTGCAAGCCTGTTTTTGAGCCGATGCTTGCTGTCATGTGGTGGCAAAAATTGAGCAGATTGCCTCCGTGGATAACGAATATCTGAGAACAAAATCATTAGAGATAACCGTAGAGTAGCCGAAAGGCCCCTGGTGCCTTCAACCTCGCCGGAACTCAAAAATGATCGAGAAAAACCTCGACCGAGCAATCAACGATTTCATTTGGAATGTGGTCGAGATCCACTCTCAATTGGAGGAAATCCATAAGAGCTGGGCCGAACTCCTCGGCATCACGGAACCGCAATGGCTGATTTTGATGGCCATCGAAGAGTTGGATGAGGGACAGGGCGTCGCAGGAATCGAGGTCGCGAACAAGTTGCGGATTCATCCGGCATTCGTCACCAACCAGACGAAGAGTCTCGAGAAGGACGGACTCCTGTCGCGGGCACCTCGTGCGGACGACGCACGTTATGTGTTGATGTCTCTTACCGCCAAGGCAAAAGCTGAAATTGCAAAGCTCGCCAAGAGGAAGCTGGCTCTAAACTCGACAATGTTCAACGAGTTCGACGAGAAATCCTTGGCGGACCTGAACGCCGCGCTGACGAGGATTGCGAAGAATGCGCGGTTGGCGTCGCGATTGCTGGCCATAGATATCTCGTGATCATGGGATCAACGCATTGACCAGCTTTGGAGGGCCAGCTTTGGAGCTGCAGAGCAGGCAGCCTTTCGATGAGCGGCTGCTGCAGGTTAGTTTATTGACTCAAGCTACCGCGTGACCGGAGCTTCTCCCCGAGCCAGTCGAGAACGACGTCGTCCTTTGCAACGAAATTTTCAACCTCGGTGGAGGCTTGAGATATTGCAACGGAACAGTCCAATCCAGCGAGCTTGCAGTCGGCCTGCAGTTCAAGAGCGTTCTGCTGGTCGAACAGCGCTCGGCCGCCGGCAACGATCAAGACCGGGCACCGCATTCGGCGGACCAACTCGAGACTTGACGCTCGCGTGCGATCGCAGGCCGGATCCCAAATTCCCGTCATCCAGCCCACGCTCGCTCGATGTCGGAGCGAGGCCCAAAGGCCGCCGTCGCACACGGCGGCCACTATCCTGCGGTCGCATACGGCGATGCGCGCCGCATAGCCGGCGGCCATTCTCTCGCCGCTGACAGCAATTCGGCCGGCATCAACATCCGCTCGGCATTCCAAATGATTCAGCCAACTCGCCAAGAAGGCTTCGGGCTTAAACAGACGATGTTTTGAAGCATCGTCTCCGCTCACAACGAGAACCGACATATTGCGATCGTTGACTGCAGGCAATAGCCGGCTCGCAATCGATTCGGCCGAAGACTCCTCGTCGCTAATGAAAATGACCGCAGGTGCGGGTCGTTCGCGGCGCGCCGCCGGCAGAAAATACCCCGCAAGAAGCACTCGCTCGAAAAACTCGATCTCTACTCGTTGCACCCGATCAGGCGCACAAGATTCGAGGCTTCTGAAACTCCCCTCGATCCTGTCCGCAAGTACGACACCCGATGAATTCTCCGGACAAGCCAGTTGTCTCGCCACTTCAAACGCAGTCAGGGCGCAAAGCCAGAATTCACTGGCCGTATCCGGCAGGTTGTCCTTGACTGCGAGTTCGGCCGATGCGCGATACTGATCACCAACCGTCATCCAATGTAGAAGCCAATGCTCCTTCTCCTTGGAATCGGAAGTCGAAAATTCCTCGAGAAACGCAGCGGCACGATTTCGTACGCATACGAGGTCATCGCTCGTGTCGCTCAAGGATGCCTGCAGCCGCCAATCGCCGTCCATGCTTCCCCGCGGTGTTCGTTCGACCGCTCTCTCAACGCCCTCTGTCTCATGTTCGCGACCACTCGCCCGCACGAGACATCAGCAATTTCCGCGCCATTATCATGATTGTTTGAGCCGGTCGGATTCTGAGTCAGCATCCGCCAAGTTCTTTTTTGGCTCCGCAGCAAGCATCGCCTTAAATTTATGTCACGAGCAATTCAATTAGATTATGCCGCAATAAGATAAATAGATCGCCGATATCCGTAGAATCGCGGGAATCGCGCAAGAACAGACGCCGTAGCCGGCGAGGACGCAGGCGTAGGCATCGCGCCTCCGGACGCGTAAGTCGCCGGCGGCATGGCAAACGACGATAGGCGCCCTCACCCTCATCGCCATGCCCTCAAGCTAGTAATCTTAAGCGCGAACGCATCCCAATTAGCCTGAGGCGACGAACCACGTCCTGCGCGACAATGTCGCACATAGAGAACTGTCCAGAACAGGCGTCCTTCTTACCCCCGAGGTAATCGAATTGGGCAGGGCCATGGCTCATCTTCTCCAGCAGCAGGAGATGACCATGATCGCGCTGCTTCTCTACCGGACCGTTGCCGACACCCTGCTGCCCTGGGCGGTGAAGTTTGCCACCCGCCTGCTCGCGCGCAGCCTCAACATGCCAGAACCGCTGGTGCACTCGACCGGCGACTTCGTCATCGCACAGGTGCTGGCCTTCGAGCACAGCGTCGGAAAAAGCCTCTGCCCGTTCCGCCTCGCACGCATCATTCGCGCCTTCTGGCGCGGCCTGCGCTGATCTTCACCCCGAAGCCCATAGAAGGAGAACGACCATGATCCATGCATCCAGCTTCCTGCGCCGTGCCCTCTTCGCTGACGCAATCTTCAGCGGCATCTCAGCAGTCGGCCTGACCTTCGACGCGAGCGCCGTCGCCTCGCTCTTCAATCTGCCCGAGGCACTGCTGCGGGAAACCGGCCTGTTCCTGATCGTCTATGCCGCGTTTGTCGGATGGCTCGCTTCGCGCAGCTCAGTGCCGAAAGCCCTCGTCACCCTCGTCGTGGTCGGCAACGCCGCCTGGACGGCTGCGAGCATCGCGCTGCTGTTCTCCGGCGCGGTGTCACCGAACCTCGCCGGCGAACTCATGGTCGTGGCCCAGGCGATCGCGACCGGCGTGTTCGCGGAGTTGCAGTATGTTGGACTGCGCAAGAGTGGCAGCGCGGTCGTGGCCTGACCTCGCTCAAGCTAGTCATTCCGGGCTAGCGCGTCAGCGCCAGACCCGGAATGTCGTGATCCGCATTGCTTCGCTTCGCCCGCGATGCCAACAATCGCTTGGATTCGAGGGATGGCGTATAAATGTCAGAGCCAGTCAGCGGCACGGAAGGCTATGCGCAGGAGACATCTGAACTCTTCGCGCGATATGAGACCATCCCGCCTGCCGATGTGCATCGCGCGGTGCTGCATCTCCTACCCAAGACCCCGTCTCGGGTGGCCGATATCGGCTCCGGCAGCGGACGCGATGCGGCCTGGTTTGCCGAAATGGGCCATCGCGTCGTCGCTGTCGAACCGACTGATGCATTGCGGGTAGGTGCCATTGCGCGGCACTCCCGGCCTGCCATCGAATGGGTGAACGACAGCCTGCCCGATCTCTCGGACTTGCGGAGTCGCAACGAGACCTTCGACCTGGTCATGCTCACCGCGGTCTGGATGCATCTCGACGAAAACCAGCGCGGGCGCGCCATGCCGAACGTTGCGTCCCTGACTGCGACCGGCGGCCTCGTCATCATGAAGCTGCGCCACGGCCCGATACCGCCGGGGCGGCGAATGTTTGAGGTATCTCCTGAGGAGACGATCGAGCTCGCAGGACCTTACGGTCTGCGCTCGGTGCTCAACGTGCGATCGGATTCGGTCCAAGCGGCGAACCGGAGCGCAGGCGTCCGTTGGAGTACGATTGCGCTCGCGAAGGCGCCTTAGGCCCGCGCGCGCCCGTTGGCCTTGCCGTTGGCGTGCTTGCCGTTGAGCTTCTTCTTTTTCGCGCCCGCCTTCTGTGCCTTGCGCTCGGCGCGCGCCTTCACCTTGGCCCGTTCGGCCCGCGCCTCGGCGCGGAGCTTCTTGCGCTTCTTCTCGCAGGAGGCGCACTTGCAGCCGATCGGCTTGAGATAGGCTTTGAAATAGTCGGTGCCGTAGTCGTAGTTGATCTCGTCGCCAGCCTCGATGTTCTTGATGGCGCGGATGAAGACCTTGCGCTTGCGCGGGCGCACGTCGGATTCTGCGTTCGGCCGGCACGAATGGTTGATGTACCGGGCGACGTTCTTGCGCACCGAGCCATCGATGGTCCAGCGGTTGTTGAGCTCGAACAGGTATTTGTTCTCGATGTCGTCATGCTCAGGAATCCGCGAGTCCAGGATCGGTCCGAAATAACGGATGATCCGGGTACCCTTCTTGATCGGTTTGGTGGCGAAGAGGCCAAGTCCGGTCTTGGAGCGGCCGACGCGATAGGGTTTGTTCGACAAGATGGCTGGCATGATCGAAATAAGTGACAACGCGGGACGAGGCGAAGGCGCTCTTCTAGAACGATTCCGCGGCCATGTCAGGTGTCTCGAGGCCCGGTTTGAACCTTCCCCACAATGAACACGTCTGAATGAGGTGAGTTCCGCGGCATGAGGGCTTCGTCATGAAGCATGTCACACTTGGCTGCCTGATTGCGCTGCTCGCCAGCGTCGCGCTTGATCAGGCCGGCGCCCAATCCTTCGGCAGTACCTACACCTCGACCGCGCCCAAGGATTGCCGGCAGATCGGCAAGCCAAGCGCGCTTGACGGCAGCACGACGCGGGTCTGCCCTGGCAAGGCCGGGCTCGTGGTGCTGATCGCCGAGGACGATCTGCGCGAAGTCGTGTCGATCGGCCTCAACCGCGCACTTGCCGCCAAAGAGCCGGCGGCGCAGGTGTGGTTCCAGCCGTTCAACTCCACCGAACACACGGTAGAATGGCGCGCCGAGGGCACAAAACCATTCGCCATCATCCAGCGCTGGCGCATCGCCGACGGCACCGATCTCAACAAGGAAGGACGGCCGAACACCAAGGCGATGCTCGCGGTGACGCGGCTGCCGCCGGGGCCGGTCTGCCATGTCGCCTGTGTCGACGTGAAGGCCAATGCGAACGCCAACGAGCTGGCGCGCCAGGCGGCCGACCAATATGCGCGCGACTTCACCTGCGGCAAGGACGAGGTGAAGGTGATCGGCACCAGCGGCCGCGCGATCGAACTCGCGCGGCGCTAAGCCTTCTTCGCGCGGCGATAGCGAGCCAGCAGGCGCTCGCCCTTGGCCGCGATGCGCCGTGCTGCCGCGACGGTTTCTGGCACTGGCTCGCCCCAGGCATGGGCCGAGAGCGCGTGCCGGGTCGGATGGCCCTTGGCATCCACAAGCGGCGGCAGCTTCTTGCGGCCGTAGAAGCGTACGGCCCAGCTTCCCTTGCGCCGCATGTCCTGCGGCGTCATCTCCGCTTCCGGCTTGTTGACGCCGGGCCGCAAATGCGCGCCTTCCTTGCCTGCGAAGGCCTTGCGGCCCGCGGCCGTCAAACCGCCGCGCGGATCCTTCTCGCGTTCGGCTGAAGCGCGCTTGCGCGTCGTGTGCTTACGCGTCTTTTTGGCCGATGTCTTCGAGGACCTGGGAGACTTCTTCTTGGAGGTCTTCTTTGCTGCCATGCGCATGTTGTCCACGAGGTTGGGATAACGGCGGCCGGCGCGCCGGGCACGGGCCTTCGCCGCCGATTCTTGCGTGGGCGTAAGGTGCTTCGCCGCCTTGCCCGCGCGTTTGCGCGGGTTGGCGCGTTTCCAGGGAGCCCGCGATGTTCTCGTCATGGCGCGTCAACGCACGACGATGGCAAGGGTTGCGGTCCCCTCCGATCAGGACGGCGGCAGCTTCCCCTGCGCCGCCGACTTCAGGATCGCCTCCAGAAGCTGCTCGGCCGTCGTACCCTTCGGCAACCGTCCCAGAATGTCCTCGAGGCGGCCGTCGAGCAGCAGCATGGTGAAGCCGTGCACCATCGACCAGGCACGCGCGATGGCTGCGGCCTGGTCGAGTGTCAGCGTATCGCCGCTGATCCGCTCTTGCCGCATCGCGCCGATGGCGTTGGCGAGCCCCGCGAACGAGGCATGTGCGGCCTCATGCAGCGAGGGCCTGGAATAATCGAGCCGTTCGGTGCGAAACATGATGCCGTACATGCCGGGATGGGCCTGCGCATAGGCGACATAGGCCTTGGGCCGCGCCAGTGCCTGCTCCAGCGGCGTCCTGGCGGCATCGCAGGCCAAAGCCATCGCCGCATTGAATTGGCGGAAGCCGACCGCGGCGAGCTCGCTGACGAGACCGGTGAGATCCCCGAAATGATGGGTCGGCGCGGCATGCGACACGCCCGACTCGCGCGCCACCGCGCGCAGCGTCAGCCCGGCGAGCCCGTCGCGTTCCAGCACTCTTTCCGCAGCCTTCAGCAACGCCTCGCGCAGCGCACCATGATGATAGGGCGTCTCGGCCTTCGCGCTCGCGACCCGGCGCGGCCGCTCCTTCGCGGCGGATGACGGCGATTTTCTGGGGCGAGCGCGGCGGATGGTTTCGGTCTTGGCCATGACTGGCGTTATATGACGTCATTTTGACAGTGTAAAGATTTCGCTTGACCGAAGCTCGAAGTGGCACTAGCGTATCTTTACGATGTAAAGATACGGAGGATACGCCTTGCAGCAGGATGTGTTCAGCCAGGTGCCGGCCAATCGCGCGCCAATCCCGTTCGAAGCCGACGCGCCATTCCCAAAAATTGTCGGCGAGTTACCGCGCGAATTGAACGGGACGCTTTATCGCAACGGCCCTAATCCCCAGTTCGACGCACCCGGCGCGCACTGGTTCGTCGGCGACGGCATGCTGCACGCCTTCCATCTCGAAAACGGCCGCGCGAGCTACCGCAACCGCTGGGTCCGCACCCCGAAATGGCAGGCCGAACACGATGCCGGCCGGGCACTGTTCGGCGGCTTCGGCCGCAAGCTGCCGGACGCGCCTGCGCACCTGACCGACGGCGGCGTCGCCAACACCAACGTCATCTTCCACGCCGGCAAGCTGCTCGCGCTCGAAGAAGGTCATCTGCCGACCGAGATCGAGCCCGGCACGCTCGCCACGCGCGGCTACTGCAACTACCAGGGCCGCGTCGCCGGCCCCTTCACTGCGCATCCGAAGATCGATCCCTCAACCGGAGAAATGGTGTTCTTCGGCTACAATGCGAGCGGCCCGCTCACGCCCACCCTCTCCTACGGCGCGATCGACGCAGGCGGCAAGGCGACGCGCTTTACGCGTTTCGAGGCGCCTTATGCCAGCATGGTGCACGACTTCATCGTCACCGAGAACCACGTGCTGTTTCCGATCCTGCCCATCACCGGCAGCATGGAGCGCGCGATGAAGGGCCGGCCGCCCTACGCCTGGGAGCCGGAGAAAGGCGCCTATGTCGGCGTGATGAAGCGCAGCGGCAAACCTGAGGACATCGTCTGGTTCCGCACTGAAGCCTGCTACGTCTTCCACGTCATGAACGCCTGGGAGGACGGCAACCGCATCGTCGCCGACGTTATGCAGTTCGAGGAGGCGCCGCTGTTTCCGCATCCCGACGGCAGGCCAACCAATCCCGACAAATCATTCGCGCGCCATTGCCGCTGGACCTTCGAGCTCAACGGCAATACCGACCGCTTCCAGCAGACCTATCTCGACGATCTCACCGGCGAATTCCCGCGCATCGATGATCGTCGCGCAGGATTGAAAACCAACCACGGCTGGTACGCCTGCGCCAATCCAAGACTGCCGATGTTCACCGCGCTGTCCGGCATCGTGCATGTCGACGGCGCCGGAAAACGCCTCGGCCATTACTTGCTGCCGGCCGGCGACAGCATCTCCGAACCGGTGTTCGTCGAGCGTGCCAGAGATGCCGCTGAAGGCGATGGCTGGCTGCTCGCCGTGGTCTGGCGCGCCCGCGAGAACCGCAGCGATCTCGCCGTGTTCAGCGCCGCCGATGTCGAGGCAGGCCCCATCGCGCTCGTGCAGCTCGGCCACCGGGTGCCCGACGGTTTTCATGGCAACTGGGTGGGAGCGGCGTAGAGCCCATCCGCTGTCACTTCGGGGCAGAGCCACGGGTCCGCGCGACGCGCGGCCCGATGACAGGCTCCGCGACGTGCCCGGGCGCGCGTGACGCGGCACGATGGATTCCGCGCTCGCGTCAGATGGCGCGCCCCGGAATGACGATCGTTTGTGCTTCAGCAGGGAGCCTCACATGCACATGCCAGCCATCACTGCGTTCTATCTCGCGGTCCTCGCCCTGCTCTACGCCGTCCTCGCGCTTCAGGTGATCTGGCTGCGGCGGAGCAACAAGGCCGCCTTCAGCGATGGCGGCAACACGAGCTTGCGCAGCGCGATCCGCGCCCACGGCAACTTCATGGAATATGTGCCGATCATCACACTGATGGTCGCCATGATTGAAATGTCCGGCGCATCCGCACTGCGCATTCACCTCCTGATGGGCGCACTCTTGGTGTCGCGGCTGCTGCACCCGATCGGCATGTCCGCCACGCCGAACTCGCTGCGGTTTCAGATCGGCCGCGTCGGCGGGATCGTCATCACCATCAGCCTGTTGATCACGTGTGCCTTGACGGTCCTGTCTCGGCTACCCTGGAGCGACCTTGCCGACGAAGCGTCGGCACAAGCCATTGCAACAATTCATTTTTTACAGGTCATTCACGTCATTTTGACACTGTAAAGATTTTGCTTGACCTCGCTCCCGGCCTGACGTATTCATCTTTACAGTGTAAAGATAAGCCCTGATCGAGGCGGCTCATGACAATCTTCCTGATCCTCGCTCCCTACGGCGCCTTTGGCTTTCTGATGTTCCTGACATCGGCAAAGGTCAGCGTGTTCACCGCCTCCGCGATCTGCCTTGCCACCATCGCAATCGACGTTGCGTGCCGCCGCTCGGTGAAGATCCTCGCCGCCGGATCGGCGATCCTGTTCGCCGGCATCGGTATCTATCTCGCGCTGCTCAATCCCTGGCTGAGCACGCTCGCGGTGAAGTTGTCGGTCGATGCCGGCATCTTCGTGATCTCGCTCGGCTCGATGCTGGCTCGCCATCCGTTCACGCTGCAATACGCCCTCGAAGAGGTCCCCGCCGAGACGGCGGCGATGCCAGGCTTCCTGCGCGCCAACTACATCATTACCGCCGCATGGACCGCGGCGGCGCTGTTGATGATGGCCTCCAACGTCGTGCTGCTCTACGTGCCGGGCCTGCCGATCTGGTCGGGCCTCGCAGTGGCGTTTGCCGCCCGTAACAGCGCGATGTATTTCACGAAATGGTATCCCGAGTATCGTAAGATCAAATACGGTACACCCGCCAGCGCACTGCCCTTTTCCTAACCGACAGGACCGACGATGAAGGACGTATTCGCCCGCCTCGCTTCCGATTTCCTCTCGACCATCGTCTTCCTCGTCATCTATCTCGTCACCGACAACATCATCCTCGCGACGTCTGTGGCGGTTGCAGGGGCGATCGCGCAGGTGATCTACGCCCGCTTCAAGGGCAACTCGCTCGGCTACATGACCTACGCATCGCTCGCGCTCGTCATCGTGCTCGGCACTGTCACCATCCTCACCCAGGATCCGCGCTTCGTGCTGGCAAAACCCTCGATCGCGCATTTTGCGATCGGCGCGATCATGCTCAAGCGCGGCTGGATGCTGCGCTATATGCCGGCACGCGTGACCGACGTCATTCCGGAATATGTCACCGCGGCAGGCTATGCCTGGGCCGCGCTGATGTTTGCGCTCGGCGCCGGCACCATCGCAGTCGCCGCGACCGGCGACCTCAAATTGTGGGGCTTCTACGTCTCGGTCGTCGCCATGGGCGCCAAGATCGCGGCATTCGCCATCCAATACGTCATCTTCCGCATCGTCATCACCGGCCGCTTGCGCGCCGCTGCCCGCGCCTGACTGCGGCGAAGAGAGCGTTAGGCAGCCGCTTTGAGTTGGGCTATACGCTCGGCGCTGGACAGACCGCGGATCATCGCGGTTCGCCGGGAGAGGTTAGGGAGACAGGAATGGCCGTCGACGGAAACTGGAATATCGTCTTGAGCACCCCGATGGGCGACCGCAACACGACCCTCACGCTGAAGAGCGCAGGCAGCGCGCTGACGGGCACGCAGGGCGCCGAAGGCGAGTCCGGCGAAATCTTCGACGGAAGCGTCAACGGCGACGATGTCGCCTGGAAGATCTCGATCACCAATCCGATGCCACTGACGCTCGCTTTTTCCGGCACGGTTTCCGGCGACAGCATCTCAGGCGAAGCCAGCATCGGCCCGATGGGCAGCTTTCCCTTCACCGGCACGCGGGCCTAGCCGTCCCCCTCACCCCTGCGTGCTCTCCGGCCTCTTTGTTGCGACGGCTCTGTCCGTCGCAACAACAGCAACGGGGAGCAGTGCAGATGACAAACAACCGGCGTAGCGCGCAAGCGCGCTCGCCCTCTGTTCGGCAACGCCTCAGCCGCGACGGTCCTTCCTTGTCTTCTTTCCACGAGCACCCTTCGCAGGCCATGCACTTGCCTGGTGCGGTTGGCCGGCGTGGCCGGGCTTGCTCCGGCGTTTCTTCTTGCCGAATTCAGCCTCGCTGCCGAATTTCGATCCGCCCTCGGCGCGTGGCTTGCGCGTTGCCGGGTCACGGGAATCGTCGCGGCGACGAGCGCTGTGTTCGATGTCGTCGGTCTCGCGCCGGGGCGCGTGCGTGCGCTTGTCCGAGGACACCTGGCCTTGAGGAGCATCTGCCATCGGCTCGATGCGTATGCTGTCTTCCTTGTCGGGACGCCGGATCTTGACGGCGAAGGATTCCGCGACCCGCTGGGAAATCTCGAACTCGGTGGTAGTGTCCATGATCCGGATGGCGCCGATGTCGCGCTTGTCGATGCCGCCGCGACGGCAGATCATCGGCAAGAGCCAGCGCGCCTCCGCATTCTTTCTTCGTCCGATGGCGGCGCGAAACCATACGCTGGCCTCCGCCATGCCGTGCCGCGACGATGATTTTCCCGTCTTCGACCGGGACGCGGCAGGACGGTCATCGCCGCGCGAGATTCTCGCGTTTTCTCGACCGCGCCCGTCGCGCGGCCGGCCGCTAGCCTCACCGGGATCGAGAATGTCTTCGGGCGCAGGAAGCCGCGCGCGGTAAAGACGCGCAAGCGCCGCAGCGATATCCTCAGGCGACCGCTCGGCAAGCAAGACCCGCGCCAGCATCAGGTCGTCGGAAGTCGCCTCCTCGGTGAACACGGCATCCTTCAGCATGCGTTCGTGATCAAGCTTGCGGATATCATCCGCCTGCGGCGCCGTGCCCCAGACGGCGTCCGTGCCCGACAGATTCAGCAGCAGTTCCGCACGCCGTCTTCGTGCGGGCGGCACCAGCAGGACGCTGACACCCTTCCGGCCCGCACGGCCGGTGCGGCCCGAGCGATGCTGCAGGACCTCCGCATCGTTCGGCAGATCCGCGTGAATGACGAGGTCGAGGCTCGGCAGGTCGATGCCGCGCGCCGCCACGTCGGTCGCCACGCAGACGCGGGAACGTCCATCCCGCAACGCCTGCAGAGCCTGGGTTCGCTCGTTCTGCGTCAACTCGCCGGAGAGCGCGACCACGGAAAAACCGCGCTCGAGCAGCGCCGCCTGCAAATGCCTGACGGCGTCTCTGGTGTTGCAAAACACAAGTGCGCTCGGCGACTCCCAGAAACGCAAGACGTTGACGACCGCGTGCTCGACATCACCAGGAGCGATCCGGATGGCGCGGTACTCGATATCGGCGTGACCGCCTTGGTCGCCGGCGACCTCGATCCGAAACGCCCGTTGCTGATACTGCTTTGCCAGCGCAACGATGCCGCGTGGAAAGGTCGCCGAGAACAACAACGTGCGGCGCGTATCCGGCGTCGTCTCCAGGATGAATTCCATATCCTCGCGAAAACCGAGATTGAGCATCTCGTCGGCCTCGTCGAGAACGACGGTCTTCAATTCCGAGATGTCGAGATGGCCGCGCCGCAAATGATCACTCAATCGGCCGGGCGTCCCGACCACTATGTGAGCGCCGGCGGCAAGCTCGCGCTGTTCGCGGCGCGGATCCATACCGCCAACGCAGGAGACGACGCGCCCATCCGCATGTTCATAGAGCCATGCGAGCTCACGCTGAACCTGCAAGGCGAGCTCACGCGTAGGCGCGACGATCAAGGCAAGCGGTGCGGCAGCCCGCTCGAAGCGCTCCAGGCTGCCGAGCAGATTGCTTGCGATGGCGAGCCCGTAAGCGATGGTCTTGCCCGAGCCGGTCTGCGCCGAAACGAGCAGGTCGCGGTCAACAGCTTCGTCCGCAAGCACGGCGATCTGAACAGGGGTCGGCCGGTCGTAGTTGCGCTCGGCGAGAGCGCGAGCGAGCGGCGGACTTGTGGTCGGGAATGACACGAGATGAATAGCCTTGGTTGGTTCGGGCAGAAATGGTCTGGCCGAACGAATCGAAGCCGCGCGTCCGGCCGACGGCGCGGCCGCACGCGTGGCGACTTGATCAGGATTCCTTGTGAACTCTTACGCGGATGCGCACTAGCCGAGGTTCAACTCCTTGAAGAAGTCGTTGCCCTTGTCGTCGATGATGATGAACGCCGGGAAATCGACCACTTCGATGCGCCAGATCGCCTCCATGCCGAGTTCGGGATATTCGAGCACCTCGACCTTCTTGATGCAGTGCTCGGCAAGGTTCGCCGCCGCACCGCCGATCGAGCCGAGATAGAAGCCGCCATACTTCTTGCAGGCCTCGCGCACGGCCGGCGCGCGGTTGCCTTTGGCGACCATCACCATCGAGCCACCGGCAGCCTGGAACTGGTCGACGAAGGAATCCATCCGGCCCGCCGTGGTCGGACCGAACGCGCCAGAGGCGTAGCCCTCGGGCGTTTTCGCGGGGCCGGCGTAATAGACCGGATGGTTCTTGAAGTAATCCGGCAACGGCTCGCCCTTTTCCAGCCGCTCGCGCAACTTGGCGTGCGCGGAGTCGCGCGCGACGATCATGGTGCCGGTCATCGAGACCCGCGTCTTGATCGGATATTTCGCGAACGTCGCCAGGATATCCTTCATGGGCTGGTTGAGGTCGATCTTCACGACCTCGCCGCCGAGCGTCTGTTCGACCTGCGGCAGATACTGCGCGGGATTGTGCTCGAGCTCCTCGAGATAGACGCCGTCCTTGGTGATCTTGCCTAGCACCTGGCGGTCGGCCGAGCACGACACGCCAAGCCCGATCGGGAGCGAGGCGCCGTGGCGCGGCATGCGGATCACGCGCACGTCGTGACAGAAATACTTGCCGCCGAACTGCGCGCCGACGCCGAGCGACTGCGTCATCTTGTGGATTTCCTGCTCCATCTCGACGTCGCGGAAGGCGTTGCCATCAGGCGAGCCGTGGGTCGGCAGCGCATCGAGATAGCGCGCGGAGGCGAGCTTCACCGTCTTCATGCAGAGCTCGGCGGAGGTGCCGCCGATCACGATCGCGAGGTGGTAGGGCGGGCACGCGGCCGTGCCCAGCGTCAGCACCTTCTCCTTGAGGAAGGCGAGCAGCCGGTCCTTGGTGAGGACCGAGGGCGTTGCCTGGAACAGGAAACTCTTGTTGGCGCTGCCGCCGCCCTTCGCCATGAACATGAATTTGTAGGCGTCGTCGCCCTCGGCGTAGATCTCGCACTGCGCCGGCATGTTGTTGGCGGTGTTCTTCTCCTCGTACATCGACAGCGGCGCGACCTGCGAGTAGCGAAGGTTGCGGCGGAGGTACGCGTCGCGCGCGCCTTCCGACAGCGCCGCCTCGTCCTCGCCGTCGGTGATGACGTTGCAGCCCTTCTTGCCCATGATGATCGCGGTGCCGGTGTCCTGGCACATCGGCAGCACGCCGCCGGCCGCGATATTTGCGTTCTTCAGGAAGTCGAGCGCGACGAACTTATCGTTCGGGCTGGCCTCGCCGTCTTCCAGGATCGCGCGGAGCTGCTTCAAATGCCCCGGCCGCAGATAGTGGTTGATCTCGCCGAAAGCCGCCTCCGACAGAGCCCGCAGCGCCTCGCGCGACACCACCAGCATGTCCTTGCCCAGGACCTTCTCGACCCGCACGCCTTCACTCGAAACCTTCTTGTAGGGCGTCTCGTCCTTGCCCAGCGGAAACAGCGGGGTGTGCTTGTAGGGCGGAACGGGCTGGGACTGGTCGGGAAAGGCAGTGGGAGCGTTCATGGTCTGGTCTCGGGTTAGATCGGCTGGGCACGACGAAGGCGCCAAGGTTTGAACCCTTCTAAGCCCTTTTCCTACAAAGGGAAGGTTCTCGGACGCCCTCCAGCAATCGAAATGACGAATGCCTGCCCCTGCGATCACACCTGACACCGTGCCGGTCCCGACCCTGCCGACACGCCGCCCGTTCGGTCTTTTGCTGGTCCTTCTCGCCGTCGCGGTGCTGGAGGCTTTTGACGGGCTATCCAACGTCTCGACGCTGTTTGGCGACATGTCGGAGATCCCGGGCCCGGGTCTCGGCGGTTTCCTGATCAAGGCGCACATCGCCACGCATCCCGTGCTGGCGCTAATGGCGCTCGCCTGCGCGGCCATGGGACGGCTGCGTGGCGCAATTCTCGCGCTTGCCGCCATCATCGTGACGACCTGGCTGCACGACATGCCTTCGGTGGTGCTGCACGGCTTCGATTTCGCCGGCATCAGCGCCTTCCAGACCCCGGCCCAGTTCATCGCCTTCCCGCTGATGGCCGCCTGCGCCATCGCCTGCGCGCTCCGCAATCAGCGCCTTGCTCTCGCCACGCTGCTCGTCAGCGCACCGACGCTGTTCAACATGTTGATGTTGGTTGCCTTTGCGGTGGGCGTGGCGATCTACGGGTTCTGAAGAACCGGAGCCTTGGGCCCGCACAACCGCCAACGCGACCCTTGCGCTTCGCGCGCTGCGACGCTTTTATAGCGCCGAAGGGGCTTTTCATCATGATTTTCAAATTCGACGTTCGCGGCGCGATTCTGGCCGCCGCCGCAATCACCGGCCTTGTCGCTCTCGCCTCGCCTGCGCGTGCGGACCAGTGCGACGATATTGCGAAACAGCTCGGCAGTGGCATTGACGGGCTGAAGGTCAACTTCAAGGCGGCCAACATCATCTATCTCACCCACCCGGCGGCGAAGGAATTGTCGCTCGGCTGTCGCGCGCAGGGGCAGACCTATTCCAACGAGCTCTATGCCAAGGGCGATCGTCGGCCGACGCCGCAGTTCTATGATCTGATCGCCTCGGCGGCGGCGATCATCTTCACGCTGCCGAAGGACGACACCGCGACCGGTGCGTCGCGCTGCCTGAAGCGCATGGGCATCTTGCGCGGCGACAAGGTATCGATGCGCTACAAGCGGCTGAACATGGAGTGCACGCGCACCAAAAGCGAAGCCGCGATCGCGATCACGCGGCCGAAGGACGAATAGACGGGGCGCTTCGCGCTGGTGACCGCGGGCGCGATGAATACCTGTCGCGAAGCCGCCTGTCACATACTCCGCCATTGCCGAGCGCAGCGAATCAATCCAGACTATCTCCGGCGGAAAGATCTGGATTGCTTCCTGTCATCGCGCCGCGCTACGCGCGAACGTCGGCTCGCAATGACGTGGAGAGAGCGGTGCTCTTGCTGAGGCACTCTCAATTGCGGTGACAAAAGCCACCGTCCTCAGCCTTCCGCTCCCAAAAATCCCTCGCATTTTAACGATCTGCTTCACGGAAGCTTCGGCTCCCGCGGGTCATGTTCGCGTGTTTCAATCTGTGAGGATTTGCGTGATGAGTGTTTCCAGCGTTGCGCCGCCGTCGATCGCGATCGTGGTGCCGAACTACGACACGACCAAGCAACAGGACGACCAGACCAAGACCAACGATTCCGATTCCAGTTATCAGCCGCCGCCGGCTCCGCCGCTGCCGCCGGGCCAGGGCACGCGGATCGATCAGTACGCCTGACCCCGGCTCTCGATCCCTTCAGGCCGCATCTTTGCCAGATAGCGGCGATAGCATCATGTGCGAATTGCAGGGAAACGCGCATGATCGCAAGACTGCTCTTGCAGAACTCGATCGTCGTCATCGCGATGGGCGCGCTGCTGTTTGCCGGCGCCGGCACGCTCGATTGGCCGGGTGCATGGGTGATGCTGATCACCTCCGCCCTGCTCGGCCCGCTCTGCGGCTGGTGGCTATACCGGCTCGACCCGGCGCTGCTCGCCGAACGTCTTGGACCCGTCATCCAGAAGGATCAGCCGGCCGCCGACAAGGCCTTCATGGCCGTATTCATCGTGGTCATGTTGATCTGGCTGGTCGCGATGGGGCTGGAACGGCGCTATCGCGTCTCCGAAATGCCGCTTGCCTTGCAGGTGCTCGGCTTCGCGCTGTACCTCGCCTCAACCGCCTTCACGCTATGGGTGTTTCGCGAGAACTCGTTCGCCGCACCCGTGGTGAAGCTGCAAACGAAGCGCGCGCAGCACGTGGTTTCGACCGGACCCTACGCCTATGTGCGACATCCCATGTACAGCGGCATGGTGCTGTTCTTCCTTGGCGTGCCGCTGCTGGTCGGCTCATGGTGGGGCGTCGCGATGGCGCCGCTGTTCCTCGTCTTGTTTGCGATCCGCATCCGCATCGAGGAGCGCACCTTGACCGAGGGCCTGCCGGGCTATGCCGACTATGCGCTGCGCGTGCGCCCTCGGCTGCTGCCGGGCGTCTGGTAGCTTACGCGTCGAGCTCCCTGTAGCGGCGGAAGATGCCCTGCTCGTTGAAGGCTATCCGGCGCTCGCTGGCGAGATAGGCCTTGATGTTCGGCCGCACCGCGACGCGCTCGCGCAGAGCGACGAGGCCGGGGATCTCCTCCTCGAAGGCGCGCATGCGCTTTGGAAACGCGTAGCGCAGGCCGTCGACGATCTGGAACAGCGAGAGATCGACATAGGTCAGTCTGCGGCCGGTGACGTAGACGCCGCCATTGGCATCGAGCAGCTCCTCGAAATAGCCGAGATATTTCGGCACGCGCTCCTTCCAGAACCCGGCCGTACGCTTCTTCGCAGCCGGCCGCGCGTCCTCGTAGTAGAGCGACGGCCCGAGCGGATGATGGGTGTCGTGAATCTCCAGCACGAAGTCGGCGATCGTGAGCTGGAGCTGATGAACCCACAATTTGCCGGCCTCGGTCTTTGGCGCGAGGCCATGGCGGCCGCCCAAATAAAGCAGGATGTTGGCGGTCTGGCCGATGACGAGCTTGCCGGCTTTGAGGAACGGCGGCGCAAAGGGCGGCATGCCGCTATGCGCCTTCATCATCTTCATCATCGCAGCAGTGCCGCGAGGGCCCCGCGCGACGTCGACATAGGCCGCTTTCGCCTCCTCCAGCGCCAGCCGCACATATTCGCCGCGGCCCTGGATCTCGGGCCAGTAATAGAGCTCGTATTTCATGAGGAGGTCCCGTGACAATTCCGATGCGAACGTAGCACGCGACCCAAACTCCGTCATTCCGGGTCGGTTCGAAAGGACCGAACCCGGAATCTCGAGATCCCACAATGCGCAATTGCGCATTCGGGTTCGATGCTTCGCATCGCTCCGGAATGACCTTCGGTCAGTTCACCGCGAAGCAGTAGAGCAGCCCGTCGCCGCCGGTGCTCTTCAGGTCGGCCTGCGAACAGCCGCCTTCCGGTCCTCGCGAGGGATGCGAGCTGTTCCAGGATTTCGAGGGCTCGTCGTCGCGCAGGCCACGGCGGTCGAGATGGCCAACCATCGCGGCACCTTGCGTGCTCGACGTCCAGTTCTTGCAGGTGCGATCGTCTGCACCGGCGAACGCGGTGCCGTCGGGTTGCGATCCCGTGAGGACATCATGCCGGTTCGGCTGGTCACCAACACCATTGATCCCCTCGCCTTTCTCGCTCAGCGCGGTCTGCTTGGTGAGATTATTGGCGGGGCTGTGCAGATCAGCAACGTCCTTGGCGATCACGACGCCCTTCGCATTCTGCCACGGCCCCTTGCCGATGCGGTCACGCGCGTTGACCGCCGGCTTGCCGTCGGCAGCCTGTGTCGAGAGATACGCGTGCCAGGTCTTGGTGCTGGCGCCGGCGGCCTGCGCGAGCTTCTGGCATTGCGCGTCGGCGCCATCGAGGCCGCCGAGATCAGCGCCCTTGCCGGGACCGCTGGAGGTGACGAAGAAGGTTATGTCGGCCGATTGCGCCAGCGCAGACGGCGCCGCAAGCAAGGTTGCCGCAGCCACGGCAAACGCGAGGCTGGGGAATGTCGTCGGTCTCACGAAACGGGTCATCGCTTCCTCCAGTTATGATTGTATTTTGGCCGCCGCCTGACTTGAACCCGAGGCGTGCCGCATTATTCCGCCGCCCCGACGTGAAGCACCCAAACAAAAAAGGCGCCGTGCCGCGGCACGACGCCCTTGTTCCTCATTGGCTGGCGATCAGTTGGTCTGCTGGATTGCCGACAGTTCCCAGTTGCTGCCGGGCCGGCGCGCGAAGGTCCAGACCTCAGTGACTTCGCTCGGCTGCTCGCTGCCGGCGACGATCGCGCCGGTGTTGCGATCGACCGTCTTGTCAGTCAGCGCGAAGCGCATTGCGACGGTGGCATAGTCGGTCACGTCCTCGCGCCATGCTTCCGACAGGTCGCCCTGCAGCAGTCTCACGTTGGAGACCTTGTTGACGACGTTGCGGGCGCGGTTCTCAGCCAGATCCTTCTCGAAATAGGCGACCATCTCCGGCGTCGCGAGCGTATGCAGTTTGGCGACATCCTCGTTCGACCATGCGGTCTGGATATCCCCGAGCAGGCGCTCGAAGGCCTCATAGTCGGCCGGCTGGATCTCGAGCGGCGCGTTATTGGCGCCGAGCCCGAAACCAAGTCCACTGCGATAGCTCGGCTGCGGTCCGCTGCCCGCGCCGGCGCCGGCATAGGCCGCCTGCGACGCGTGACGACGCTGCCACCAGGACATCGCCATCCGCACCAGGAACACCACCAGCACGATCTGGATGATCAGGCCGAGGATCGACGACAGGCCGCCCAGCCCACCGAACAGGCCGCCGCCGAACAACAGGCCGAACAGGCCGGCGCCGATGAAGCCGGCGGCGAGCCCGCGCAGCATGCTGCCGCCCGGGCGGTTGAACATGCCGCCGCCCATCGGCGCGGTCGAGTTCGCGCCCGGCTGACTATAGGTGCGGTTGAAGGGTGTGGCCGTGCCCGGGGCGGTCGAGGTCGACGGCGGCGCGGAGAAGGTCCGCGAACCGCGCGAGCCCGACGAGAAGCCGCCACCGACGCGGGCATCGGCGGAGGTGATCGCGAGCGCGGTCGGCAGCGCCAGCGCCAGCACGACGGCCATCGTCTTCACGAGACGCCGGCTACGTAACGAGAAATTCATGTGCGTTTCCCAAATCCCCGGCATGGGGAAGTGCCATTAAGATGGTCAGTGGAACCGAAAAGTGAAGCCGGTTTCGAAACCTTCGGCTGCGGCCCTCAGTCGCGGGCCGGTGCGGAATTACCTATCATTTGCGAGCAGGCACCGATGCCAATCCTAATTTCGCAAATGACGGCTTTTGGAAGCACCTCGCCTCCCTGAGGTCGTCCTGGCGAAAGCCAGGACCCATTACCCCAGGGTTTGGTCAGGCGGACGGTACTCGCCCCGGAGTTCTATCGATAGATCACGCGGTATGGGTCCTGGCGTTCGCCAGGACGACGGGGGGGATTGCGGTCCGTCTGTCCCAACCTGACGGGACGCCCTCACACAGCCTTCATCGTCTCCTTCACGGCGGCGACGAGCTGGCTCAGCGTGAACGGTTTTGGCAGGAAGTCGAACTGCTGGCCTTCGGGCAGGCTCTTCTCGAAGGCATCCTCGGCATAGCCGGAGACGAAGATGAACTTGATGTCGGGGTTCTTCTCCCGCATCGCCTTCAGCAGCGTCGGACCATCCATCTCCGGCATCACGACGTCGGAGACGACGAGATCGATCGCGCCGCTCTGCTCGTCCAGCACCTCCATGGCCTCGACGCCGTTCTCGGCCTCGACCACCGTGTAGCCGCGCGAGCGCAGGCCGCGCGCGTTGAGTGCGCGCAGGCCCTCCTCGTCCTCGACGAGCAGGATGGTGCCCTGCCCCGTGAGATCGGTGCGCGGCTTTGCTTCGGCCGCGGGCGCTTCCTTGGCCGCGCCGTTCGTCTGGGCGACGGCGGCCGTTCCGGTCACCGGCGTCTCGACCTGCACTTCGGGTTCGACATGATGCCGCGGCAGGAAAATGTGGAACGAAGTGCCCTTGCCCGGCTCGGAATCCACGTAGATGAAGCCGCCGGTCTGCTTGACGATGCCGTAGACCGTGGACAGCCCGAGGCCAGTGCCCTTGCCGACTTCCTTGGTCGAGAAGAACGGCTCAAAGATCTTGTCACGGATGTCGGCGGGGATGCCGGTGCCGGTGTCGGCGACCTCAATCCGCACATAGTCCGCCGCCGGCATGCCCTTATAGGCGAGCTTGCCCGCTTCGTCCGTGGCGACGTTGGCAGTGCGGATGATCAGCTTGCCGCCGTCGGGCATCGCATCGCGCGCGTTCACGGCGAGATTGACGATGACCTGTTCGAATTGGGAGACGTCGACCTTGACCGGCCAGAGGTCGCGGCCGTGGACGAGATCGAGCTTCACCTTCTCGCCGATCAATCTGCGGAGCAGCATGGTGAGATCGGAGAGCGCATCGCCGAGATCGAGCACCTGCGGCCGCAGCGTCTGCCGGCGGGAGAACGCGAGCAGCTGCCGCACCAGGGTCGCAGCCCGCGTGGCGTTCTGCTTGATCTGCATGATGTCCTGGAACGACGGATCGGTCGGCTTGTGCGCGTTCAACAGGAAGTCGTTCGCCATCATGATGGCGGACAGCACGTTGTTGAAGTCGTGGGCGATGCCGCCGGCGAGCTGGCCGACCGTCTCCATCTTCTGCGACTGGTTGATCTGGTTCTCCAGCGCACGCCGCTCGGTGGTCTCGAGCATGTGCACGATCGCGGCCTCGGCGTCGTTCTCGCCCTCGTCGACCGGAGTAACGAAGAACTGCCCCCAGCGCTCCTTCGTTCCCTCCAGCGCCACCTCGACCGGCGCGATGTCGCCCTTCCCTTCGGCGGCTTGGTTGATTGCCGCGATCAGCAGGTTCCGGTCGCGCGAATTGATCGCGCGGAAGATCGATCTGCTGGCGCTGTCGAGGCCGAGGCCCTGCGCCAGCTTGGCGTAACGCGCATTCGCCCGCACCACATTGCCGCCGCGATCAACGGTGGCGATCGCCATCGGCGTGTGGTCGAAGAAGCGCATGAAGCGCACCTCGGCGGCGCGGTCGGGATCGCTGCGCTCGTCGCGGGCACGGCTGATCACGAGGGTGCGCGACGGGCCCGGCGTGCCGTCGGCTCCGAAGGCCAGCTTGTGATAGAGCCGCACCGGCATGGTCCTGCCGGTGCGCATGCGCAGGTCGATGTCGAAGACTTCCGTCTTCACTTCGCCCGGCACCGCCACGATGGAGGTCAGCAGTGAGGCGCCATCGCCGGAGACGATGTCGGTGAGTTTGAGGCCGCCCGAGCCGATCTCGGCGAGATCATAGTCGAGCCAGTTGGCGAGCGTCGCGTTGACGTAAGCGAGCTCACCGGCCGGATTGACCGAGAAGAAGCCGCACGGCGCATGATCGAGATATTCGATCGCGTGCTGGAGCTCCTGGAACACGTCCTCCTGGCGCTCGCGGTCGCGGGTGATGTCGGCGATCGACCACACCGCATATCTGGCCTCGCGCTTGCCCGTGCCGAGCGGGCGCACCCGCATCCGCAGCCAGCGCCCCTGGCTGCCGTCATGGCCGGAGATGCGCACCTCCTCCTGCTGCCGCTTGCCTTCGCGCGCGGCCTTCAGCAGGCGAAACACGGCCTCCGACACATCTGGATTGCCGATGAATACGCGCTCGACGGGCCGCACGTCCTGCGGGCCGGAGGCGCCGGTCATGGTCAGGTAGGCCGCATTGGAATAGACGACATGGCCGCGCGGATCGGTCACCGCGAGCCCGTCAAAGGCATGATCGGAGATGCGGGCAATGATGGGATCGTCGAGATTGCGGTCGGCGAAACGAACGATGCCGGCGGCAAAGGCGAACAGGTTGAACAGACCGACCATCGCCAGCACGGCGAGGATACCGAGGATATAGGGCTGCGCCTGCGTCCGGCCGAGTGTCATGAGCCCGACGGCGACCGCCACGAGCGTCGCCGCTACGAGGAACACCAGCGCGATGCTGCCCGAGCGTTGCGGCGGCTCATGCACCGCAACAGACTCGCGTGGCAGGTTGTGGTCGGTCTCAGCGGTCATCCCAGGTCATCGCAGCCTGTCGACAGGAAAAGAACGCGCGAACCGCGCGCAACGGACCCTCCCTGCCTGAATCGGACCCGCAGGCGCAAGGGCGGCAGGGGCGAAACGTACGCTGATTCCCAGTTTACAGCCATTTCCGGTACTTTTCGGGTGCTCTATTTCCGTCCGGCGCCGAATCCGCGCTTCAGCCGCATGACGTAGCCGATGACCTCGGCAACAGCATGGTAGTGCTCGACCGGGATTTCCTGGTCGATCTCAACGGTGGCATAGAGCGCGCGCGCCAGCGGCACGTTCTCGACGATCGGAATGTCGTGCTGGCGGGCGACCTCCCTGATCTTGAAGGCGAGATTATCGACGCCCTTGGCGACGACGATCGGCGCCTGCATGCCGCGCTCGTAGGATAGCGCCACCGAATAGTGGGTCGGGTTGGTGATGATCACGGAGGCCTTTGGAACCGCCGCCATCATGCGCTTCTTGGCGCGCTGCTGCCGGAGCTGCCTGATCTTGCCCTTGACGTGCGGGTCGCCTTCGGACTGCTTGAACTCCTCCTTGATCTCCTGGAGCGACATCTTCTGGCGCTGGAACCAGCTGCGATATTGGAAGAAATAGTCGGCGATGGCGATGATCGCGAGCGCCGCGACCACTGCGCCGAGCAGATGGATGGTCATGCTGGTGGTGGCGCCCAGCATGGCGGACGGGTCGAGCTTGACCATCGATTCCACCCGATGCCGCTCCGGCCACAGGACCATGGTCATGACCGCGCCCAGCGCGACCAGCTTGCCGATGCCTTTGAGGAAGTTCGCCGCCGCCTGCTTGCCGAAAATGCGCTTGAGGCCGGCTGCTGGCGAAAGCTTGCTGAATTTGGGTTTCAGGGATTCGGCCGACCACACCAGGCGGTGCTGGAGCATGTTGCCGGCGATCGCCGCCAGCACCAGCATCAGCAATGGCACGCCGATCGCGGCGACCACCGCGACTTCGATCTGCTGCATCAGCGCGAGCAGGTTCCCGCCGTCGGTTTTGATCATCCAGGAATTGGCCAGCAGGTTGCGCATCGGCGTCACCAGCCCGCTGCCGACCGAGCCCGAGAAGGTCGAGACCACGAGCGTGCCGCCCGCGATCATGAACCAGGTGTTGATCTCCTGGCTCTTGGCGACGTCGCCGCGTTCGAGCGCCTCCTCGAGGCGCTTTTGCGTCGGGTCTTCTGTTTGACTCTCGGGATCGTTGTCGTCCGCCATTGATCCCTCTTACTTGAGCGGCATCATCTGGTGCATGACACCGATGAAATAGTCGAGGAAGGTCCCCATCAGCGCCGTGAGCACCACGGCGAGCACGAGGAACCCGGCGAAGATCGAGAGCGGCACGCCGACGAAATAGACCTGCATCTGCGGCATCAGCCGCGCCAGCACGCCAAGCCCGATATTGAAGACGAGGCCGAACACCAGGAACGGCCCGGAAAGCTGCAAGCCCAGGCGGAAGGCGGCGGCGAAAGCGCGCGTCGCGAGCGAGGCAACGTCGCCGCTCGCCATCGTCTCGCCCGGCGCGAAGATCGCATAGCTGTCGTTGAGCGCGGCGATGACGAGGTGATGGCTGTCTGTCGCGAACAGCAGCGTCACGCCCAGCATGGTCAGGAAATTGCCGACCAGCACGCCCTGCTGGCCCTGTGTCGGATCGACCGAGGTAACGAAACCGAGCCCCATCTGCTGCGCGATCACGGCGCCGGCGACCTGGAGGGCGGCGAGCGTCACGCGCGCGGTCGCCCCCAGCACGATGCCGATCGCGATCTCATGCAGCATCAGCACCAGGAGCGAGGCGATCGAGCCCATGTCGACATGGTAGGCGTTGCGGTGCAGCGGCAGGATGATCAGCGTGAGCAGCAGCGCGATCGACAGTTTGATACGCGTCGGAATGTTGGTCTCGCCCAGCCCCGGCAGCAGCATCACCATCGCACCGACCCGGGCGAAGGCGAGCATGAAGGCCGCGGCAAGCGCCGGCAGCAGCGAGACGTCGATGCGCATGGTTCACGCATACTGCCTCAGCCGCCGATGATTCGCGACGAGATCCGCAGCATGTGGGAATGGAGCGCGTCGGCCATGAAGGGTAATGCCAGCAGCATGGTCGCGAAGATCGCGAGGATTTTCGGCACGTAGATCAGAGTCTGCTCCTGAATCTGCGTCAGCGCCTGGAACAGCGACACCACCACGCCAACCACGAGCCCCACCACCATCAGCGGCGACGACACGATCACGATCGTCCAGATCGCATCCCGCGCCACGTCGAGCGTTTCAGGTCCGGTCATTGCACACGCCCTCTATTCAAAGCCGCATCCCCGCCGCTATCGCGAGGAAAGTGGCGTCCTGTCCCCGTCATTGCGAGCAATCAGATCGCCATCTTCATGATGTCTTCGTAGGACTGGATCACCCGGTCGCGCACCGATACCAGCGTCGATACGGCGACGTCGGTTTCGGCGACCGCGGTCACCACGTCCATCACGTTGGCCTTGCCGCTCGCCATGGCCACCGTCTGCGCATCGGATTTGCGGCCGGATTCCATGACGCTGCCGATGGAGTCCTTGAGCAGCGCGGCGAAGGACGGGCCGCTCGCCTCCGATCCCTTGCCGGCGGCGCTGTTTTCGAGCACGCGCGCGAGATTAGCATAGGCATTGGCGGCAATCGTCGGTGAAGCCATGGCGGTGAGCCTCCTGTTCAGGCCTTGAGGATGTCGAGCGTGCGCTGGATCATTCGGCGCGTTGCACTGATGATGTTGAGATTGGCCTCGTAGGACCGCTGCGCGTCGCGCATGTCGGTCATTTCGACCACCGAGTTCACGTTCGGATATTTGACGTTGCCGCTCGCGTCGGCGGCCGGATTGTTCGGCTCGTATTTGACGCGGAAGTTGGACTGGTCGGGCTTGATCTTGCCGAGGGTGACGACCTGCGCGTCCAGCGAGCGGTCGAGCGCGGAGGAGAAGGTCGGCACCTTGCGCCGGTAGGGATCGCCACCGGCGCTCTGGGCGGTGGAGTCCGCGTTGGCGATGTTCTCCGAGATCACCCGCATGCGTCCGGCCTGTGCGCGCAGGCCGGAGGTCGCAATCGCCATCGAACGGGCGAAGTCGCTGCTGTCATTCGCCATGATGCGCCTCCGCTAGGCTCTTTGTTTGAGCATGATCTCCGCGCAAACGCGTTCCGCGTTTGTCGCGAGGGAAAACCGCTGCACACTTTTCCGGATCATGCTCTAGCCCTTGCCGATCGCGGTCTTCAGCAGGTGCAGGCTCTTGGAGTAGAGCGAGGTCGCGGCCGCGTAATCCATCTGGTTCGAGGCGGACTTCATCATCTCCTCCTCGAGATTGACGGCATTGCCCGCAGGGCGTGTCTCGAAGCCCGCATTCTTGTTCTGGTCGAAGCTCGACGGCGCGCCGGACGGAGTCATGTGCGAGGCGGTGGTGCGGGCCATCGCGAGCGGCCCCATCGAGCCGGCGACCGCGCCGGTCTTGTCGAATTTGGGCTCGACCAGGTCGCGCGGCCGGAAGTTGGGCGTGTCGGAATTGGAGACGTTCTCGGACAGGACGCGCTGGCGTTCCTGGTGCCACTGCATCTTGGTGCGAAGCGCCGAGAGCACCGGGAGGTCGTTGATGGACATGGCTTGCGGCTCCTTGCCCCGGGATCAGGCCCCCGGGGCTAGGCAGAATTTGCCGCGTGTATGGTTAACGGCCGGTTAAGACGTTAGCGGCAGATGTCCCTCGTTGAGACGCCAAGGTTTCGCCCCCGTGATTCTACGCTCCAAAACACTCGTTAACCCAACCGCTTGGCTCCGGAACAATTCCCAAGAAGTCGTTTTGGATCGGGCGATTCATGGGTTATTAAGAACTGGGGACGGCAGAACCTGCCGTAAGGTGTTAAGGGATCGAACTTCTGGGGCGTCGCGGGCTTGCGGTCGGGATGGATTTCGACCATTGGCCGCATGAGACAAGCGCCATTTGCCGGGGACAAGCATGCAAGGCCCTTTGACCTTTATCTTAGCGTTCATCGTCGTGCTGGCGCTCATCGGCTTGGCCGCGTGGCTGGTTCGTCGATTCGCGACGAACCGGCTGGGCGCCAACACCCAGCGCGGCCGGATGCCCCGGCTTGCCGTGATCGATGCCGCCGCCGTCGACGGGCGCCGCCGCCTGGTGCTGGTCCGGCGCGACAATGTCGAACATCTCCTGATGATCGGCGGCCCGACCGACATCGTCGTCGAGCCCAACATCGTGCGTGCCGCCTCGAGCCGCGATCAGCTGCCGCAACGGTCTGGGGGTGCCGAGCCGCCGCGCCTCGCCCCGATGCCCGAACCTGCCGCTTGGGATGAGCCCTCGCCGCGCCCCGAATTGCTCGACCAGCCCGAGCCGCAAATGCCCGAGCCGCCGCCGCGGCCCGCACGCCCCTCCTTCGCCGACGAAGTGCGCCGGCCCGCGCCTGCGCTCGCCGAGCGCCGTAGCGATTCACTCGCTGGCTTCACCGCCGAGCCGCTCGCGCCGCGCCCCGAGCGCGAGCCGCAGGTCAGGCCCGAGCCGATGCCGCCGCGCGTCCCGCGCAGCGAGCCGATGATGCCGCGTCCGCCGCGCCAGAGCGAACCGGCGAAGGTCCCGCCGGTGC